>JAUNCR010000111.1 GCA_030526505.1 Spirochaetales bacterium | reverse complement strand
CCTGCAGCTCCAGCAGCCCCTGCGGCTCCGGCAAACTGATTAAGTTACTTGAATTATTCGGGCATCTCTGATATAGAGATGCCATATTTTTTTATATTCGATATCAACAGAAAAAGGAAAGGCGACATGGCTTCAGCAAACCCATTGGATTCAATCTATTTTGTTAAGATTCCGGCAGATGCAAAATTTTCTTCGGAAGCAATGAAAATTGATTCTTCTGTGGAACTTCCGGTTCAGAAAAAGAACCTGGATGATCCTGTGGAAGAGGATTTTGCAAAGCTTTCTGAAGAACAGGTGCTTTCAGGAATCCTTACGGTTCTTGCCTATGACAGGGACAACAAGAATTCTGCCTACTACAGAAAACTCATTACTGACATCCGTCCAAACATAAAGAAGGAGCTTGCGGAAGCAGCCATCCTCAAGACTCACGACGAAGAATGGGATCTTGCAGAGGAAATCTGGCTTGCAGTCCACGGAATTGATCCTGAAGACTATGCGATCATCCTTAACCTTGCAATTTTCTATGACCAGAAGGCGGACAGTTTCAGGCGCAATACCCTCAATGAGGATGCTGATGCCTTTGATGACCTTGCCTTGACTTACTACAAGAAGGTTTTGGACAGTGACAATGAACTTCCCGACGGATATTTCAACGCAGGTTTCTTCTATCTCAAGAAGAGCGAATACGGTGAGGCAAAGGCCTGCTTTGAAAACTATCTTGCCCTCACTTCAGACAAATCGGACGAAGAACTGGGTGAAAACGGAGAATACAAGAAGGAAAGGGCTCAGGAAATCATCAACAAGATTTCCAACCGCAACCTTGAAAGCGACAGGTTCCACGATGCATACAAGTACATTTCCAGCGGTCAGGAAGAGAAGGGACTTGAAGAAATCAGAAAGTTCCTTGTGGACAATCCTGCCGTATGGAACGCCTGGTTCCTTTTGGGATGGGGACTCCGCAAGATCGGAAGGTTTGCCGATGCAAAGGCTGCATTCCTGAAGGCAAGGGAATGCGAAGGTGGGGATGACAATGCGGATACACTGAACGAACTTGCAATCTGCCAGATGGAAACAGGTGATACTGCCGAAGCTTACGAAACTTTGAAGGAAGCCCTTTCCATGGATTGTGAAAATACAAAGGTGATTTCAAACCTGGGATTCCTTAGCATCAAGCTTGGAAAAACTGAAGAAGCAAAGAAATACTTTGAAGTTGTTCTTGAGATTGACCCTGAGGACAAGATTGCCAGGGAAGAACTTAAGAAGCTTTAAAAGTAAAAGGCCTTTTGTCCGGCAAGACAGCTGAACGAAAGGCTTTTTTGTTTATCCGTTTTATCTGTATTTTCCAGGAATTTCAACTTTGTCACCTGGTTCTATTCCGCAGCTTTTGAACCAGCCTTGGGGTACTTCCAGGGCATACTTCACTGATCCCGTGCTCAGAATTGGCGACAGGCTGTGTGGCTTCATGTCGAATATGTCGCGCACCGTTCCGTTTTTAGTAATGTATGCAATGGAAAGGGGGTGCGGTGTGTTCTTCATCCAGAAACTCAGCTGCTGTTCGTCTTCAAAGACAAAGAGCATGCCGGTGCCTGCAGGAATGTTTTTTCTGTTCATGAAGCCGTAGTTGCGCTCTTCCTGCTTTGCGGCTATTTCCGCCCGTACTTCAAAGGCCGTTCCGTCTTTCCTTGTTATCGAAAGGTTTTCAACTGGCAGCCTGAACTTTCCCCTTTCTGCACTGCAGGAAAAGGAAAGTATTGCAATGAGCGAAAATATTATGAGGGTTGCTTTTTTCATAGAAGGTCCAGGAAGTCCTGCTTGGACTGTTCTTCCGCAGTTTTCTTTACCATTGCCTTTGACTGCAGGTCTTCAAAAATCTTGCGGTCTGTGTATTTGAGTGTAAGGGGGCGTTCAAGTGACATTATGACGCCGTCGCTTTTCCATTCGCTTTTTTCCGGATTGAGGGAATCTGGATTCCCGTATTTTTCCGTAAGGGTAGTGTAGATGGAATAGTGGTCCATCTTCTTTTTCTTCATGTTGATTGTAATCGTGTAAAGCTTGTCGTCGTAGAACTGAAACCAGCACCTTTCAAGGAAAGAGTAAGGGGCCGTCCTTGATGTGTCTGTTTCAATGAGTATCCTGTTTTCACCCGGAAGGAGGGAAACATCCCTGTCTCCGCGGAAACCAAAGGAAGGGTCTTTCTTCAATTCTTCCTTTACCTGGTCCACAGTCATTCCGAAACGAATCTTCTTGAATCCGTCGGGAAGATCTTTTTCTGCATAGATCAATGCGGAAAACAAAAGGGAGAAGGCAAATGCTGAAATCTTCTTAATGGTCTTTTGCATGTTTTGAACTCTGCTTTCTGTAGAAGGCTGCCTGCTTGATGATTTCATTCACATTAGGAACAAGAACCTGGCTGTTGACGATCTTTACATTCTGGTCTGTCATAAGCTGGTTGTAGGCAGTATTCTGCTGCTCTGCTGGGATGGCACACATTTTGAGGAGGTCCACAACGGAGATGCCCGTGTTGTATACTTCACCCTTAACAGGTGTTGTCTTAAGCTTTTCAAGCTGGAGGGCAACCATGTCTATAAGCTTTTCGCGAGGATCTGAGAGCAATGTATTTGCAAGCTGTCGGTACATTGCCCATAGGCGGTCGGCGAAAGTTGTTGTCAATTTTGAAATCATCTGTGGCTGGGTTGCAACCATCTGATTGAAGTTTGTCTTGTTTACCACCATAAGCTGGCATGTTGTATGTGCGATGGCACTTGCAGATCTTGGTTTATTTTCAAGAAGGGCCATTTCACCGAACATGTCACCTTTTTTGAGAATTGCAAGAATAATTTCTTTTCCGTCTACAACCTTTGTGATTCTTACGGAACCGTCCTGAATAATGAACATATCACCGCCTGACTGACATTCCGTCATAATCATAGTGTTGGCCGGATATGTGCGCATGTTTTCGTTTGTAGACTCAAAGTAGACGGCCCTTGATCTTGGCTTGAGTTTTGTAAACTTTGATTTTGCAAGGTCCAGATTGATTCCCGTAGAACAGTGCTTGATGTACTGGTAGTAGCCGTAGCAGGCAATGTCTGTCTGTCCCTGCTTTTCATAGTATTCCGCAATGTGGAAAATTTCTTCCGGAGAATCCACAAGGTTTTTCTTTGCTGTGAGTTTTGTCAGCTGGTCGTTTACTATTCTCATGTCGCGGGCGAAAGACTTTACTATCTTGATGGCAACAGGAGTGTTTTGAGCGATGAGTTCAGAATACTGGGATTTCATTACCATGATGGCTGTAACGGGTTCAATGGCAACAACATTCTTTGTCTGAGAATGACCGGACATGCAGGCAATAACGCCGATGAAGTCTCCAGGTCCAAGAATTTCAGGCTTAATGCCAGGAATCGGAGTTTCGTTGTATGAACGTGCTTTTCCGCTCTGGATGATGAAAAATCTGTCAGTTGCAGGTGCTCCTTCGAGAAGGATATGAGAATTCGGTTTGAAATTGACAAATGAAAGCTGAAGCAACTTTTTACCACCTTTATATGGAATCAACAAAGATTCTGCTCTGCAAAAATAATTTCAGGTTCAAGCATGAAACCAGTGTTGTTCTTAACTCTTTCCTGTACGGTTTTTACGAGAGCCTTGATGTCGGAACTGCTGGCATCTCCACGGTTGATTATTATATTGCCGTGCCATGGTGCTACCTGAGCTCCTCCGACTTCCGTTCCTTTTAGACCTGCTTTGTCTATCAGGACTCCGCTGGGTTCTCCAAAACTCCTGTCGTTCTTGAACACGCTGCCTGCACTTGGAGCCTTGAAATGGCCTTTATCCTCACGATCCTTGATGTATCCTGCGCATTCAAGACCAATCCTGACTTTATTATCGGAATCAATCCTGCCTGCCTTGAAGGTCAGTGAGGTAATGAACCTGTGATTTTGCATAAAAGGTGAATTCTTATATGCCCAATCTCCACCCATCTGCGTATTATGATACATTTTTAAGTGTCGTTCAATAAAATTATCATGAAATTCAGTGTTTTTTTGCATGGGGTCAAATTCAAGGAATCTTGCTGAATGAAGCACCTGTGACACTTCCTTTCCGTAACATCTGGCGTTCATGAAGGCTGCTCCACCGACGGTTCCTGGTAATCCCGCAAAGGTTTCAAGTCCGCTTATTCCGTTCTCCGTGCAGAAATCAACCAGAGTTTCAGTTTTAGTTCCTGCTCCACACTTTATTAGGGTGAATTCGTCGTTTTTTTCTGATATTTCTATGGAATCAAGTTCTTCTGTGGAAATGACCACTGCATCAAGCTCTCCATCTGGTGCTATTACGTTGCTTCCACCGCCAAGGATGAACCAGGGGAGTTCCATGGCCTTGAGCAGGCTTACCGCAATGCAGATGGAATTCTCGTCGGAAGGGGAGAGCAAAAGGGCTGCGGTTCCTCCAACCTTCATGGTTGTTCTTGGTGCCATAGGTTCATGTTCAAGAATCTTTCCTTTATATTGCGTTTTATTGATATTTTCTATGAATTCGTGTAATTTTAACATTGTTTCTATTATAGAAAACTAAAGCGAATGACGCAATTATTATTTGCCCCTGGAGGCTATCATGGCACTTAAACTATACAACACAATGGGTCGTAAACTCGAAGAATTTAAACCGCTGAAAGAAGGTTTTGTTGGATTCTACGGCTGTGGCCCTACAGTATACAATTACGCACATATCGGAAACCTTCGTGCATATGTTTTTCTCGATACACTTGACCGCACTTTGACATTCCTCGGATACGACAAGAAGCATGTCATGAACATCACAGACGTTGGACACCTTAGCGGAGACAGCGACGACGGTGAAGACAAGATGGTCAAGACTGCGGAAGAAAAGCACCAGAGCGTTATGGAAATCGCAAAATTCTACACCGACGCTTTCTTCAACGACATCGACAGGCTTAACATCATTCGTCCTGATGTTGTCTGCAAGGCTACCGAACATATTCCTGAGATGATCGAGCTCATCAAGAAACTTGAGGCAAACGGCCATACCTACATGGCTGGCGGAAACCTCTACTATGATGTAAGCACATACAAGGATTACGGAAAGCTTGCCAACCTTCAGCTTGACGAACTCAAGGAAGGTGCAGGTCGCCGCAAGGAAGTCGTAATCGACGAAAACAAGAAGAATCCTCAGGATTTCGCACTCTGGTTCACAAAGTCAAAGTTTGAGAACCAGGCATTGCTTTGGGATTCTCCATGGGGCAAGGGATATCCTGGATGGCACATCGAATGTTCTGCCATGAGCATGAAGTATCTTGGACAGCATTTTGACATCCATACAGGCGGCATCGACCATGTTCCTGTTCACCATACAAACGAAATCGCTCAGTCTGAAGGTTCTTTCAGTTCGGAAGAAGCCGCAAAGGGACCTTGGGTAAACTACTGGATGCACAACGAATTCCTTGTTCTCCAGGGTGCAACAAAAATGTCCAAGTCAAGCGGTAACTTTTTGACTCTTCAGTCGTTAGTAGATAAGGGATATGATGCCCTGGACTACCGCTTCTTCCTTCTTGGAGCCCACTACCGCAAGCAGGTGCTTTTCAGCTGGGATGCAATGGACGGTGCAAAAAAGAGCCGCGAAGCCCTTGTTGGCCGTGTTGCAAAGCTTTCTGAAAAGGCAGATGTCCTTAAGTCAGCCGCTGCAAAGGTTTACGGGAAGGGACAGGCTTCCGATGTTTCGGGGCTTTCTGAAAAGTCTGCGGAATACATTGGAAAATTCCGCGATGCAATGGAAAACGACCTCCTTGCACCTGTTGGACTTTCAATGATCCAGAAGGTTATCAAGGACAATTCTCTTTCCAACGAAGAGAAAATCGAACTTGTTGCAAGAATGGACACTGTAATCGGGCTCAAGCTTCTTGAAAAGGCAGCCCTTGTTCTTGAAGAAGAGGAAAAGAAGGCAAGTGTCAACCCTCACGAAGGTGATCCGGAAGCAGCTGAAATCGATGCTCTTGTTGCAGAACGCA
Source organism: Spirochaetales bacterium (assembly GCA_030526505.1). Taxonomy (GTDB): domain Bacteria; phylum Spirochaetota; class Spirochaetia; order Treponematales; family Treponemataceae; genus Treponema_D. The sequence continues at coordinate 670 of JAUNCR010000111.1, read as the reverse complement.
CGGAAGCAAAGAAAGCAAAGAATTTTGCCCGCTGTGACGAAATCCGTGACATCCTCAAGGCCCGTGGAATCACAATCATTGATACTCCAAAGGGACCTGAGTGGAAGCGTGACTAAGAAAATTAAAATTTTCTAAGAATTATTGTAACTGCAGGTATATTGAATTGTTATCAGATGAAAAGACATCCGCAGAATTGAAATCAAACGATGATGCGGATTTTAGAAAAATATATGACGCCACTTTTGCCATATTGTTCAAGGTTGCCGTAAAGGTAGTTCTTGATGAGGAAGCTGCGGAAGACCTTGTCCATGACAGTTACATCAAGGCAAGGGAAAAGCAGATGGTCTTTCCTACGATGAACGATGCGACTTTCTGGCTCATCCGTGTAGTCAAGAATGCATCCTTGAACTATGCGAAAAGGAAGATTCGCGAGGCAAACGCCTATCACAAGGCCCTTTACGAAGGCCGTCAGCACAAGCGTACAGGCCGTGAATCTCTGGATTGTGCCATTATGCTGAACGAATTAAACAGTATGGGTGTGGAAAACATCATTACCTTTGATGCCCACGATCCGCGGGTGCAGAATGCCATTCCCATGGGCGGTTTTGAGACAGTACAGCCTACGTACCAGTTTATCAAGGTACTTCTGACCCATGTGCCAGATCTGCAG
>JAUNCR010000009.1:18338-39994 GCA_030526505.1 Spirochaetales bacterium | reverse complement strand
CGGGAAAGTAGGCAGGTCCGTAGCAGGTGCGTGCGGTGCTGGGGCTGCCGGCTTTATACCAAAAAAATCAGAATTATAAGTTGCCAACCGTTGCAATTAGACTATATTGTAAGTGCCATATGGCACCTCCTGTAGCCTTTCCAAGTTTTGCTCTTCTTGGGGAGGCTATTTTTTTGCCTCAACCAAAATAATATCTTGATTACAACGCAGTTGCTTTACAAAAGTTTACAATATATAATGGTAGTAAGAGGCAATTTTTTGTATACAAGAGAAATTAAGGAAACGCCAGAAGTTCTTGTCAGGAATTACAAGCCTGTCTTTGGAACTTTCAAAGGCCATCCAAAAAGACTAGATATCCGCAATGTTTTCAAGCCTTATGGAACAGTTCCTCTTCCAACATTCATTACTAACCTTCGCATAAAGAGCCGCCTTTCTTTTTCTTTTGACATCGGTGACTACATCGGACACATTACTTTTGTTGATGCCAAAATCATCGGTTATTCCGAAGTGATTTTCTGGAACAAAAATACAAAACAGAAATTCGTCTACCATTCCGTCATGAGCATGAGAAAGCGTTTTGTTCCCCATGACCTGGAATTTGCCTCTACAACAAGCTATTCAAAGAAAAGATATACAAGAATCAGTTGGGACAGAAAGCACGGAAAACTTTCCGTTGTTTTTGATCTTAACGGGGATTCTGTAAGGCCAAGCGCCCATGGAGCAATTTCCGCCGATTTCAATGACAGTCAGTTTGCGGAAATGACCTGTTCAAGGCCTAACCCTACATCAAGAAGATGTTCTGCCCTCTACAACAGCACCCTTCCTGCACACGGAACCTTGACTCTTGCCTATAGGAATGGCGAAACCAAAACCATGTCGGATTCTACGGGAGTTTCAAGTTTCAGCATAACCAGAACCTACATGAAATTCCGTTCCCACGGCGAATTTGTGGAAGCATTCACAACTGTAAAGGGAAAGAACATTTCCTTCCGCATTGCCTCAGAATCTCATGACGCCACAAATACGGACAAATATAACCTGAACATGCTTTTTTACGATGGAAAGGCAACTCCTCTTCCACCGGTAGTAATCAGCCATAATATGGGTATCAATGGACCTTGGGTTATTCAGGATACAGAAAACATGATTGACCTTACCTTTACCCCAATTTCTTCAAACGTAAAGAAAATAAGTGCAATCATATTACGAACAGTTTATAGAAGTATATACGGAACTTTTGAAGGAACATTGGTGACGGCAGACGGTGAGAAAATAACATTCAAATCATTGCCTGGATTAGCCGAAAATTACTTGATAAGGCTTTAAAACTTTTTCAGTTTCCAGGAGGATTACATGTCAGACCAGTCTTCGCCTAAACGCACACTTGAACCGGGTACATTGGATAAAACTAGGAAAAACATCGGTCCAATAGACGATGCAGAAGCTGCCGCAATGCAGAAAATCCTTGGAGGAGAAATTCTTAAGGAAAGGTCTGTTCCAATTGACACTTCAAACATGCCCAAAAGAAGGTCCGTGCATGAACCTGTAGTCAGGGCTTCCGGAAAGATTTCCTCTGACATTTCAAATGCCAGTGCTAGTTTCGGATCATCTTCGTCCTCTGCTTTTGTAGGAGGAAAACCATCGGGGGGAAAGAAAGTGAAAACTGATGAAGATTTGCCAGAGATTTCATCTCGCGAATTAAAGCTTATGGACCGCTGCATGATGTCTGCAGCATATAATATCAAGCCTGATTTTGGCCTTTTCAACTTCATCTTCAGAATGTCTGCAAAGAACAAGGAAAAGGTTCAGAAAAATATCGGTGATTATCTTGTTAAACGCCATGTAGATCACATTCAGGCCTTTGTAACTACAATCAAGACTTTCATTCAGATTTCTCCTGATGCATACAAGGCTAAGATTGCAACGGAAACAGACCTTAAGTACAAGTTCCTCAGAACAGTCGGCAAGTGGCAGATTAAGGACCTTAAGGCACTTTCTTTTGAGCTTGAAGATTCAGCCGACATTTTGACAGTTCCAATGCTGATCCCTATTGTCCGCTCAATATATCGCCTTTTGCTTACAGTCTATTACATCGGTGACCAGCAGGTTTCTGCCCTCATCCGTGAGATCTATACTGACCTTGGAACATACACAAATGCAGACAAGGCAAAACTTCAGGGACTTGCAAAGCAGGGCCTTACTGAATGGCTTTATCTTCACGACCAGATCATCAAGGGATTCTATCCGCTCCTTATGAGAATGTGTTCTACTGAATATGTAGAATTCCCAGACTTCTTCAAAGTAAAGATTGCGGAAATCCTCAAGTTCCTTAGCATCTCAAAGTTTGACCTTCTTCTTCCTGAAAAGAAAAAGCCGGAAGAAAAAAAAGCTGAAGAAAAGAAAGAAGAAAAGAAGAAGGAACCTCGCAAGATTGCAGGGGAAAAGAATGAAGTTGTAACAATGGGATTGAGGATCCTTGACCAGCTCTTCCCTGAAGCCGGCTTCCTCCATCTTGAAAACCATCCTGACCTCTATCCATATTTCCAGCCTATCTATAATTTCGTTGACGGTTTCAATGTAGTTCATCCGGAAAATCCTCTTCAGGTAATTATTGTCCTCATACTCATTCTTGAAGACCTTTTCAAAGGCTGCCGCAACATCAAATTTAACATTGAGGCTGATGAAGTACTCGGTTCAATTCCGGACAGGCTTGATGCCGTAATGGGTGACTGGATTTCATATTACGAAGACCTCTTTGGAAAAAAGCTTGGAGACTACCTCCGCACTTATGTTAACACCCTTTATTCTCAGAAAGACTATGCACAGACAAGTTTCGGAAAGGAAAACCTCAACAACATTTTGTGGAGGATGAAATATTTCTTCCTTCCAAATTTCAAGTTCAATGCTCCTGTTCTTCAGAAGCCAATCAATGATACAAAATACAAGCCGTTCTATGGCAGAACGGATTATGTTCGTACAGTTTTCACAACCCTTGCAAGAAGAATCGATGAAAACGCTGCGGCAAAGAAAACTGTTCTTGGCGTAATGAATCCATGGGATAAATATGTTTTTGAACTTCCAAATCCTGTTTCAAAAAGAATAGATGTTCTTCTTGGTGCAAAAAGGGATGCATCGGTTTCTGCGGCAACAAATGCAAACCTCATCAAGTATACATACTGCATCATCTCTGTTCTTGACTGGTGGGTTAACAATCCTTCAAGCCCAGCCTATGCAACGGATGCAATGAACCTTTACCGCGTAAATCCTGCTGACGGTGCACCTCAGTTCTCTGTTGAACTAAGGACAGACCAGAACCAGCTCTTTGCCGACGGCGTAAAAAAGGCTATCGAAGCAAAGAAGAACAAGTAAAAAAAACATTAACCATCAGCCCTGGTGCAATCGTACCGGGGCTTTTTAATTTGCGTTTTCAAAAAAGTGCCCTTATAATTATTTCATGCGCTTAATTAAAAATCTGGTAGAATATTATGATGAACTGTTTCCTGTAACGGAAGCGAAAAAAAATTTCTTTTCTGATTTTGCAAAAGGATGCAATACTCCAGTACACTATCTTTCAATTTCATGCGGCACGGGACTTCTTGAAAATTTTCTTTCAAGGAAAGGCCATGATGTAACAGGCGTTGAAAATGAGGAAGAACTGCTTCATGCTGCAAACCTTCGCAGAAGAAGCCAGTTGATGTCTATAAGGTTCTTCAAGATGTTCATTCCGGACATGACTAAATTCCTTGGAAAATCCTTCTACAACATCATATATGTCCTTAACAGCAGGCTGATGTTTTTCCCTGATGCAAAGGAAATTCAGAACTTCCTTAAGGATGCAAAAGTCCTTCTTGCACCGGAAGGAAAAATTGTCCTTGAAATTTTCAATTTTGAAAAATATGAAAACAGCAAGTTCATCACTTTGCCAACCAGGGAAAGCGTAAGGTCAAAACTGTTTACGGAAGTAATTACCAATGAAAGGGGAAACAAAAGCATAAACATAAATGTTGAAAACAGTTCCGAAAAAATTCTTCCCGTGCTGGGAAACTACCCGGTGTATGCCGTAACTCCTGCAGAAATCGAACACTTTGCGGAGACTGCCGGTTTTGCAAGTGCGGAATTCTATGCAGATTTTGACAGGAATCCTTTTACGGGAAACGAAGATTTCTATGTGGTTGTCATAAAATAGAAGAAGCCCTGATTAAACATCAGGGCTTTCATTTTTTATTCTGGAAATCAGTTTATCTTCCAGCGGTTTCCGTCGCGGGTAAATCTCTTTGCGTTTACTTCAAGGATTCTTCCGTCTTCTCCGGACATCTTTACCATGGATGTGATAGGGTTAACTTCTGTAACACGGAAATTAGTATCATCATAATAAAGCCTGATGCCTTCATTAGGAAGCCTCTTTCTTGCTTCTGCATACCAGTCGTATTCGTAACTCAAGCAGCAAAGAAGTCTGCCGCACTGTCCGCTGATTTTCATGGAGTTAAGGCTAAGGTTCTGGTCCTTTGCCATGCGGATGCTTACAGGCCTAAGCTTGTCGCTGATGCAGTTGCAACAATATGGTCTTCCGCACACACCAAGTCCACCGGTGATGCGGCTTTCATCGCGAACACCAATCTGGCGGAGTTCAATCCTCATCTTGAAAATGGAAACAAGGTCCTTAACAAGGTCACGGAAGTCTACGCGGTTTTCGCTTGAGAAGAAGAAAAGAGCTTTCTGTTCACCAACCAAAAAGTGAACTGTAATAAGCTTCATGTCCAGTTTATGGAAAGCAACCTTTTCCTTGAATTTTGCAAAGGCATCTTTTTCTGTTTCAACAAGGTGGGCAGCCTTTTCAAGGTCTTCCTTTGTTGCAATCCTTGAAATTTCCACAACATCAGAAGGCTTGATTCCCACTGGAGATTTTGAAAGCCCAAGGTTCTTTGCAAGGTCAAGTCCGTAGCGGGTAGGGATGATTACATCGTCCCCTTCCTTTATTGTCATGCCCTGTGGAACTGTTGCGTAAATTCCTTCAAAAGAATATGCAAGCCTGAGCTTGTAGAGTTCTTTAGGGAAAACATAATCTTCGTTGCTGGTGTCCTGAGTGACACTGTCTTCCAGAGACGAAAGGTCTTCTGTTTCCTTGTATATATCGTTTTCAAAAATATCTGACATTTTATATTCCTATCTTTCTAATAGTTTAGCATTCAAGAGGCATAAAGGTCTACCAAAAGTCCCTTAAGCTCGTTTATTCTTTCAAGCATTCCAAGCGTTCTTCTGTGTATGTCGTTGGCAGGATTAATAAGCCATCTTGCCATTTCATCAAGTTTTGCATTGATGATGTTAATCTGGCAATGGGGTTCCCTCTGGGAAGATCTCCTGTAGTTCCTGTTCTTCTTTTTGAATTCAAGATTGTGCTTGACTACATACCTCATGAAGTTTGAAACCTTTTTCCTGTAGTCGGCAAAAACATCCGGGGTCTGGTGGTCCTTAAGGTAATCGGCAGCAGAATCAGCCTGGTCTCGAAGCCAAACTGCGGCGTCCTCAAGTTCCATCTCGGCAATCTCTATAGGGAAACCGTCCTGAGTTACCTGAACCTGAGTCTGTGCCTTTTCAAAAAGCGAGGCAAAGATTCCTTTTTTGGGTGCTGTTTTTTCTGCCTTGTTGTCTTTTTTTGCTTTTACTGCCTGCTGTGCCGCTGCAGATTGAGCTGCCTGGAAATAAATCTGTGAAGAATTGATTCCGTCTACTTCCATGCTAGATCCTGACTGACATAGAACTGATAGCCTTTACATTTTCCCATTCTGAAGTAGCCTTTTCGTAGTCTGCCGCTTCAACTCTGGAAATGCAGTGGCCATGTATGATTGCATTTTCTTCGGAATAAAGTTTCTTTGTCTGGATGTCGCCGATGACAGCGCTTGTAGAAAGGAGCCTTACAAATTCAGGTGCAACAATATTACCAAGAATTATGCCGCCGATAATGGTAACGGAACGCCCCGTAACATTTCCGCGGATTCTTGCATGTTCACCGATGATGATGTTTCCTGCTGCCTCAAGGTTGCCGTCAATGTCTCCATCAATTCTTGCAAAGCCATTGATTTTTACATCGCCTTTAACTGAAGAGCCAACGCCTAAAATGCTGTTGATGGAAATATTATCTGTAAGTGCCATTTTACTATTTTACATTAATGTATTTTGCAGGGTCTACGACATCTGAACCGATGTGAACTTCGTAGTGAAGGTGAGGTCCAGTTGAGATACCTGTATTACCGATGGTTCCGATTATCTGACGCTGATTTACGATGTCACCTTTCTTGACGCGGGTTGTAGCAAGGTGAGCATAGCGAGTATAGATACCGTGTTTGTGCTTGATGATGATGAAGTTACCGAAGTCGTCCGAATAGCCTACAGTTACGATCTGTCCGTTTGCTGTTGCAATGATTGGGTCGCCGCTTCTCCATGTAGAAAAGTCGAGTCCCTTGTGGATGTACCACTGCTGTGTAATAGGGTGAACATTCTGTCCGAATTCCATTGAGATATGTCCGATACCGTTTTTGATCGGCCAGACATTAGGAATGTCGGAGAAGAGGGTGCCCTGGTTTTCAAGCATCTTTCCGATCTGCTCAACAGGACGAACTGCATTTTCAAGGTACGATGTAAGCTGACGGATGTCCGAAGTTTCCTTGAGGGAACCAGATGTAATGTCCTGTGTGTCAAAGAGAGACGAAAGGTCTGAATTCTTTCCTGTTGACTTTGAAGTCTGTGTGCTCTGGTTGATGCCAAGAAGGGAAAGGGACTGGCTTAAAGACGACTGGAATCTCTTTGCAGTCTGAAGAAGGTTGTTGTTTTCGTCGCGAAGTTCATCCAGGCTGGCGAGGGTTTCGCGGTTTTCTTCCCTAAGGCGGGAGATTTCAGCACCAGAAGCATTGTTCCTGTGGTTTAAGTAAACGAAAGAACAGGCAATTCCTGTTGTAACGGCAAGTCCGAGTACAAGTGCAAAAACATTTGTCTGCACGCTAATAACTTTTCCGTTGGAATGAGGTACGATCATCAGTGTAAGCTTGCCGTCAAAGAATTTTACAACACGGATGAGAACCCTGCCGATTGATGCGAAGAATGCACCGAAAGCATGAGCGATGCGTGAGACTAAATTCTTTTCAAGTTTTTTGAATCTGCGTGTATGAGCCACGAATTACCTCAATTAAGCCATTATATCAAACACTCGTTAGTTTTTTCAAGTGACCTTAAGGATCCTCACATTTAAGAAATGGTTTGACTTGAAAATACTACTATGGTATTCTTTAGATATTATCGGTTAAATAACTCGTAATGTAATGGAATTCTGAAGGGCTTCCTTTCAGAATTTTTTTTATCTATTTTTATTAAGGAAAAGCCATGCAATTATTTGATACTCATGCCCACATCGGGTTGATTTACAATGACCCGATTAGACAAATCAGTGTTATTCAGCAGGCAAAGCTTGCCGGTGTTGCACGCATTATCAGCATCAATAACAGCCTCTATGACTTCAAGAAAGAATATCCATATTTAAAATCACAGAAGGGGATCTACCATGCTGTAGGTGTTGCTCCTTCAGAAATCATGGCCCCAGGCAAGGATTGGGTTAAGACAATAGAAGAAAGTGCAGAACTTCCTAATGTTGTTGCCATTGGAGAAACCGGCCTTGATTATTGCAAGAAATATGGGGACAAGAGAACTCAGATTGAATTCTTCATTACTCAGCTTGACCTTGCTCAGAAGCACAACAAGCCTGTAATCATCCATAACCGCGAAGCAGGAAAGGACATCTTCGAAATCCTCAAGGACAGAATCCCGGCCAAGGGTGCTGTTTTCCACTGCTACAGCGAAAATGCGGCATATGCAATGGAATGTCTTGAAGCGGGACTCAATGTATACTTCTCGTTTGCAGGAAACCTTACATACCGCAATGCAAGAAACCTTCATGAAACTGTATTTGCCCTCAAGGATGCCGGAGCAACAGACAGAATCCTCATCGAAACAGAAAGCCCATTCATGGCTCCTTCTGCAAAGAAAGATGAAAGAACCATGCCTGCATTCCTTCCATATACAGAGAAGTTCCTTGCTGAAATGCTTGAAATGGATGAAGAGTCCCTTGCCGCAATGCTTTGGACAAACAGCTGCAGGTTCTTCGGACTTCCTGAAGGCAAGAACCATTAAAAAACGCCCCGCTGCGTTTTAATCAGTATGAATGCTTTATACCACCCAGTAGACATAGGTCCTCTCCATCTTGAAGGAAACCTCTTTCTTGCACCCATTGCAGGTTACAGCGACAGGGCTTTCCGCAGTCTTTGCGTAGATTACGGGGCTTCCTTTTGTACTACTGAGATGGTCAGTGCAGAAGCCCTTACCCGCGGCAATATAAAGACCGCAGACTTGATGGCCCGTGCACCGAATGAAAAGAGCTATGCCGTTCAGATTTTTGGCGGCAATGCAGATGTCATGGCCGAAGCCACTAAAATCGTCCTTGAAAGAACCACCTGCGAAAGCATAGACATTAACGGCGGCTGTCCGGTTCCTAAAATCGTAAAGTCGGGGGCCGGAAGCATGCTTACAAAGGAAACCGACAGACTTTTTTCCATTGTAAGTGCCGTAAAGGGAGCTTCCGTTGAATACACGAAGGAACACCCTGAACGGGGAGAGGTTCCTGTAACAATAAAGATCAGAAGCGGTTGGGACAGCGAGCACATCACCTGGAGTGAAAACCTTGAGGCGGCCATAGAGGCCGGTGCCGATGCCCTTACAATTCACGCAAGAACCAGGGCCCAGGGTTATGCCGGAAAGGCAGACTGGGAACTGCAGGCAAAACTTGTGGAACAGGCAAAAAAGAGAATTCCGATTTTTGGCAGCGGAGACGCCTTTACTCCGGAAACGGCAGAACAGATGCTTAAGGAAACCGGTTGCGACGGAGTAATGTTTGCCCGTGGTGCCATGGGCGACCCATTCCTTTTCCGCAGGACAATACAGTACCTTACCGAAGGTGCTTATACAGAAGAAACTGTGGCAGAGCGCATTTCCGCAGGCTTCCGCGAGCTGGCCGTAAACATAGACCAGTTTGGCGAAAAGGGTGCCTGCCTTCAGATGAGGAAGAAGTTCTGTGCCTATTCAAGCGGCATCAGGGGCGGCTCTCAGATTCGTGCCAAGCTGGTCCGTGCAGAAACGGAAAAGGACTACCGAGACATCCTTTCCGAGTATTGTTGATACTTGTTATCATTATTTTAAGTCGGTATAATAAAAAGATATGAGTCTTCTGCAGAAAATTTCAGATTTTCTCCAAGCATTATTTTCTCCCAATTCTCCTGAATCCATTCAGCGTCAGGCCGTAAGGAAAATAGAAAATGATTTGAAGGTGCTTGCCCCAAATCTTTACAAGAACGGACTCATTCAGCCTAGTTTTGCAGAAACCTTAAGGATTCTCTTTCAGAATACAGAACCTATCCTGGACCTTCTTTCCCAGACCTTGTGCTCTACAGACCTGGAAGTTTCAAGGAAATATGAAGAACAGCTTTTACTTACCGGATTTTCGGAAGAGGCAAAGACAACTCTTGAAGAATTTGCCTATGAAAAGAGAAAGGCCGGGGCAATGGAAGCCGACTCCATAATCAGGTATTTTGAAGGCGAACACAGGAAGCTTGAAAAAGTAATCCGAGAACTCAATTCACAGGAATTCATCAGGATTGATGCTACCCTGGACAAAATAAAGCAGCTTAACGACATCTGCCGTTTCAGCTACATAACCGCACTGAAGGTTTTTGACAGCGGTTTCAGTACGAAACTTGACTATGTGCCTGAATTCCAGGCCCTTCCTCCGGATCTTCTGGAAAACAGCCTCCTTGACCTTTACTTTGTCATGGCGGAAATGGACATTACCAATTCGGTGTTCAATGCGGTTCTTGCCCTTGCAAAACTTACAAAGGGCGGTTCTGTTTCAGATTCCTATGCCACAAGCCTCAAGGATAACTTCAAGAAGATTCAGAGCATCGTAAAGCACATTTTTACAAAAGAAGTCCTCATGGACCTTATCCGCATAGCAAAGAAGAACTGCGAATACATTCCGGACCGTTCTGTTTACAAGGGAAACGGAAGGCAGAAGTATGCCGACTATCTTGAAAACAGGTTCCGTGTTGACGAAGCACGCCTTAAGAGCGAGATTCAGGACGCAACAATCAGCAATGAAATTAACCAGATTTTCGGTCAGATGCAGCTGGTTCCTGTCATGGGGTACAGCAAGGAACTGGACAATCAGCTTCGTCAGAGCACACCATGTTCATTCCTCTGGATTACCCCAATGCAGCTCCTGAAGAACTTCATCAAGGTGTACTTCCTTGAACATGTAAAGCCTCTCCTCAACGACATTGTTATTGAAGGCTTCTTCATGAACCAGACCTACAAGTCGGAATTCTCATCAGCCGTATTTGCAATAAATGATGTCGCAGACCGCATCGAAGCCTTTGAAGCAAAGTTCAAGCGCGGTGCAGTATTCGACGAGGCAAACATCACTTCCCTTATCCGCGACAGCCACAAGGATTCTTCCTTTGAATCAACCCTCAAGGATATGGTCGACAGGGTGAACAAGACTGCAAAGGATGTCATTCAGACTGAAACAACCAATGTTTTCCAGCTCTACAAGAAGATAAATGATATCCTCGTAGAATCCAAGAAGCCAAGTTCCGAAGTGATTCAGAACCTTAAAGTACTTATGATTTCTTCAAGAAACCGTGATAATTCTGATTTTATGGAAAGCCAGTACGGACAGTGGAAGGTTTTCCTTGAAATAATGAAGAATTATGTTATAATTGGTACAATAGAGAAGAAATAAATGGCTAAAAAAGCTAAAGGCAAGGAAACTGCAGACAAAAACACGTCCAGCAGTTCTGCCGAAAATAAAGAAAACGAAGTTATCGCAGATTTTGAGAAGCATATTTATGACCTTCAGCAGATGCTGGAAATTTCGCGTTCTTTCTGTACGACCATTGAACTTAATCCTCTTGTAGAATCAATTCTCTATATTGCCATGGCTCAGATGCGTGTTACCGGTGCCGGTATTTTTGTCATCGACGAGCTGAACAATGACGACGGATATGTGCTTTCCGATCACTATAGCGGTATTGCCATTGATCCTACCATTGAATACAAGATTCCGGTAAATTCAAAGCTTGTAGAATTTCTTACCCAGTCAGACAATGTTTTTACACTTCGCGAACTAAAGGAATTTGTTCCTGTTGCGGACAAAGAATTCTCCATGCTTGAGACCCTGAATCCGTCCCTTATTGTTCCGCTTATCCTTAAAAACCGCCTTAACGGCATCCTTGTAATGGGCGAACGCATTTTCATTGACGGAATGGAATCTGCATATACAAACTACGAAAGGGACGAAATCCAGACAATCGCATCCCTGGCTTCCGTTGCCGTTCACAATGCTTCCCTCATTGAGCAGGCATCTACAGACATGATGACCCACCTTAAGCTCAAGTTCTTCTTCTTCAATATCCTTGAAGACAAGCTGGACAATGCTTTTGCTCAGAATGAAAAGCTCAGCATCCTTATGTTTGACATCGACTTCTTCAAGAAGTTCAACGATACTTACGGCCATGCCTGCGGCGACTATGTTCTCCAGCATGTTGCAAAAATCATCAAGGACAGCATCCGCGACGAAGACATGGCTTGCCGTTATGGTGGAGAAGAATTCACCGTAATGCTCTGCAATACTGATGTTGAAGGCGCTTACCTTGTTGCCGAAAGAATCCGCAAGAGAATAGAAGAAACAGAACTTGTTTACGAAAACAACAAAATGCACCTTACAATTTCAGGCGGCATATCAGTGTTCTCTGTTGATGAAAATCCTGTACGCTCCGCAAGAGCTCTGGTAGACCAGGCGGACAAGGCCCTTTACATTTCAAAGGCTAACGGAAGAAACCGTGTTTCCGTTGCAGACGGCGAAGAAATCAAATAAAATACAGTAAATGAATTTACTAAAGAAACCTTTCCGCTATGTATTCCTGAATGCCACAATGGCAATCATTTTAATCAACATTGCTGCCCTTTTCCTAATCCAGATGATTCCCCGTTCTTCACTGTATCTGGGGCTTTCCTTTGCGGGGCTCAAGTGCCATTATTTCTGGCAACCTCTTACATATCTTTTTGTGCATGGCTCGTGGAGGCACATCCTCTTCAACATGATTGCCCTGTTTTTCTTTGGCATTCCCTTTGAAAAGGCGGTGGGTACAAAGGAATTCCTGCTTTTCTATTTTGTCTGCGGAATCCTTGACGGGCTTATGTGCATGGCAATCTACTGGTTTTTTGGGATGAATGTGCTCCTTATCGGCGCAAGCGGCGCAATCTATGCCGTGCTTCTGGCTTATGCCGTTGTGTTCCCACGCAATGTCATCTATGTCTGGGGAATAATCCCTGTTCAGGCACCGATTCTGGTTCTTGTCTATGCCGTAATTGAATTTCTGAGCCAGTTCACTGGCAGAAGCGGAATATCCCATGTAGCCCATCTTAGCGGACTGTTACTAGCCTGGCTTTATTTTGTTATAAGGATGGGAGTGCATCCGATTAAAGTATGGCGTGACAACCTGTAGGAAAACATGAACAGAAAAGTATTTTTTGTACTGACATCAATTTTTCTCTTTGGCATTGTCCCTTTTTCCGTGAATGCTCAGGTACAGGAACAGAGCGAACAGCTCAGAATCCTTGTATGGGCAGATCTGGATGCTTTTCCCGGCAGTTTTGAAGAAAATACGGAGGAAGAAAAGAAAAGCACTGATGACGAAGGCAAGGATCAGTTCCACAGGATGTTTGATTTTGCCATCGAACGCTCCAAGCAGGTTGCACCGTTCCTTCTTAACGGGATGATAAACGGATGGATGTTTGAATACACTCCATACGACAAGCGCCGCGGAGTAAAAGAATTCTGGGAATTTGACGAAATAAAGCCTTTTGACAAAAAACTTAATCCGATTGAATTCCATAATCCCGAAGCAATGGACGGAAAACTCCTGAGCCGGGTCTACTGCAACAGGACAAAACAGCAGCAGATTGAATACAAGCGCTGGTGTTCCATTGTTCACCCCCATGTCAAAGGGGTTGGCAGGGGTTCCGTGGAGAAGGGATTTGACGGAATAAAGGAAGCCTGCAGCATGGCGCTGAAAGAAGCGGTGCGCGAATACTGGAGGACACTGGAAAAGAACAAGCCCAAGGAAATTTCGGGTACTGTTCTTCTTATCAGGGACCCAAGGATTTATGTCAGGAACGGCCAATATGTCGTCGACCTTGATTTTTTCCTTGAAACTGATAGAATAATTAAGTATACACAATTTTAATGTGTTCTAACAAAGGAGGAACCACATGAAAAAGATATTTATGCTCGCAGCCGTAGCATTGTTTGCTCTCGGTTCAATTTTCGCACAGGATGCAGATGCAATTCTCGCAGAAGTTGCTGCAGAAGAATCAAAGGCAGATCCTAATGCTACACAGATCATCATGCTCGAAGACACAGACTTGTACAAGGAACTTCATCCAAAGGCAAAGAATGTAACACTTCGTATCGACTACACACCACTTACAGGTGAAGCAATTTTCCAGTATACATGTGTTCGTTCATCTTATGAAAAGGGTGAAGCAATGAATGTTGCTATGGCCGTATACCAGGACTTTGCTGTTGAACACAAGTACAAGCACTACCGCTATGCTGACTACAAGAAGGGAACTTTTGGTGTAGAAAAGCATTACAAGGAAGGAAAGATTCCTTATGTATCTTATTCTTCAAGAGTAATCTTTACAAAGTAATTTTTCTTTTTCTTAATTATTGCATCTTAACATTACGGGATCTTTGAAGAATCAGTCAGCTGATTTTTTAAAGGTCCCCGTATAATTTTTTTTCAGGCAGAACAAAAAAATGGCAGACTTAAAATCATTCATTAAAAATCTTCATCCTCTCGAGACAAAGATTCTCCTTCATTACGGTTTAAAGGATGAACTTACATCAACAAAACTCGAAACAGAACTTGGATTCAAGGCGGGTCACGCAAACCAGGCATTCAGCTGGCTTAGCGGAAAAAAACTTTTGGCAGAAACATCCCGCACACCACATACATATTTTGAACTTACAGACTTTGGACGCAAGATCCTTAAAGATGGTTTTGCAGAAGAAAGAATCATAAACTTCCTTAAAGACAACGGACCTCACACTCTTCCAGAAATCGCATCTAAGCTTGCACTTGAAAACAAGGATGTAGGTTCTGCATTCGGTTCATTGAGCAAGGACGGCGTTCTTGGCATGACAGAAGACAAGAGGGCTGAATATAAGGGCGGAGAACTTCCTGCTCGTTTTGCACTTGCAAAGGCCCTCATCGAAAAGGCAAGCAAGGCAGAAAATTCAACACTTGATGCCGCTAACCTTTCAAAAGAAGAAATCGAGACAATGGGTGGTCTCACAAAGAAGCGCGGTATCTCTGAAACACCTTTCAAGACAATCGAACGCGAGACTGTTGCATATAAACTCACAGAAGCATTTACTGCAGTTGCAGAAGCCCTCAAGAGCGCTGGAATTACAGGAAACGAAATCGGTGAAATCACTCCTTCCCTCATCACTTCAGGTGACTGGAAGAAGGGAACTTTCCGCGGATACAACATTACAATTCCTCCTGCACGCATCATTCCTGGACGCACAAACCCTTATGTACAGTTCCTTGAAAGCGTAAAGGACAAGCTCTGTTCTCTTGGTTTCCAGGAATTCGACGGACCTCTCGTAGAAACAGAATTCTGGAACGGTGATGCACTTTTCATGCCACAGTTCCACGCTGCCCGCGACATTCACGATGTATACCGCATCAAGACACCAACACACGCAAAGTCAATTGAAGAACCATATTTGAGCAATGTTGCAGCTGTTCACCGCGACGGTGGAAACACTGGCAGCCGCGGATGGAACTACAGCTTTGACAATGAATTCACACGCCGCCTGATTATGAGAAGCCAGGGTACAGTTCTTTCTGCACACCAGCTTCACAAGGCAGAAGTCCCAGGCAAGTACTTCGGTATTGCCCGCTGCTTCCGCTATGACAAGGTAGACGCAACACACCTTTCTGACTTCTATCAGACAGAAGGTATCGTTCTTGGTGAAGAAGCAAACCTCAAGACACTCTTGGGCTTCCTTGAAATGTTTGCCGTAGAAATTGCCGGAGCAACAGACGTTAAGTATGTTCCTGGTTACTTCCCATTTACAGAACCTTCAATCGAAGTTCACATCAAGCATCCAAAGCTTGGCTGGTTCGAACTTGGTGGTTCCGGAATCTTCAGACCGGAAGTTACAAAGCCAATGGGCATTGATGTTCCTGTTCTTGCCTGGGGTATCGGTATTGACCGCATGGCCCTTATGGCACTTGGACTTAATGATCTTCGTGAATTGTTCTGTGAAGATATCGAAAGAGTAAGGCTTAGAAGGGCTAAGTTCTAATATAAGGATAAGATGGCAGAAGAGTTTATTTCACGCGAAAACAGCGTATTTGGCAGAAAAGTTTTCTTTATCAATGCCTCGTTCAATATCGAACAGCTTGCCAAGGGTAAGTTGAGAGACATGGAATATGAGACCTATGTCATTGAAGATTTCAAGCAGGCCAAATGCATATTGCGCAAGAACCCAGACTCCATCTGCCTTGTAAACTTGGATCACGTGGGGGCTAATTCCCTTACTGTTGTTCAATACCTTAATTTCATCCTTTCCTGTGAAGGGGATGAAACCCTTTCTTCCATCTTCTTTGGAGTTCTTTCAGTGAACACATCCCCAAAGCAGATGAACCTTTTCTTCTACAATGCAAAGCTTCCTTGCGGTTATGTTCCGGCATCTCCAAACAGGGAAGACTTTGCGGAAACCCTTACATGTATTCTTGATGTAAACGGAGCAAAGGGGCGCCGCCAGTATGTCCGTGCAACCTGTGAAGTCAGCGGAAATGCCTTTATCAGTATACCTACAAAAAATGGCGATGTTCACTTTCCTCTTGTTGACTTCAGTTCTGTAGGCCTTGCCTGTAAGATTCCGGAAAAAATGTGTGGGGTAATTGCTCCAAACACAAGTCTTCCAAAAGTTGGGCTTTGGCTTTACGGAGTTAAATTTCCGGCTCCTCTTGTTGTCCTTAAGGAATTCAAGAAAGGCGACATGAATGTTCTCGTAACTCTTTTTGCCAAAAACATAACGATGGAAGTAAAAAGAAAAGTCAGAAGCTATGTTTTCAGAATTCTTGAAGGGAATATCGACACACAGGCAGACTACAGTAATCCGGATGAAACTGTATATCCTCTTGAGCTCGCAAAGAAGGATATGGTTGTCAACATGGATGACTTGCCTACAGCCGACGATCTTGATGAACCTGAAGAACTGGAAGAGCTTTTATCATAGTTTTTTAGTGGCATAATTCCGTTTTATTTCTTATATTTTACTCATTGAAAAATCTGTCTGACTCATTGTGCCTTTAAGGCTTTAAAAGGATTTATCGTGGCAAAGAAAAAATCTTCAATAGTTTATAAATGTTCGAATTGCGGTTACACACAGCCGGCCTGGCTTGGAAGGTGTCCTGGTTGCGGTGAATGGAATACCCTTGAAGAATGCATTACCGACCCAAATGCATCGGCGGCAAAACTAAATGCTGATGGGACTGCAGTAAAGGTAAAGCCTGTTCCAATGGCAAGAATTTCCGCACAGGAAAATGAACGCATTCCTACGGGCAATCCTGAATTTGACCGTGTTCTTGGTGGCGGTGCTACAAAAAGAAGTGCAGTTCTCATTGGCGGTGAACCTGGAATCGGAAAATCAACCCTGCTCATTCAGACTGCAGCGGGCATGCTTGGCAACGGCAGGGTGCTTTATGTTTCCGGCGAAGAATCTGCAGGTCAGATCAAGGGCCGTGCAAATCGACTTGGACTGAATGTTGATGCGGTTGAAATCCTCTGCACCCTTCGCCTTGAAGACATTCTTGATGCCCTTGATTCCCTTAAACCAACCGTAGTAATCATTGATTCAATCCAGACAGTTTATTCTGCCGAATGCGGAATTGTTCCCGGGACGGTAAACCAGCTTAAGTACTGTGCTAACGAGCTGATTGGCTGGGTAAAGGAAAGGGACAGTGTTCTTTTCATGACGGCCCATGTTACGAAAGACGGAATCATTGCAGGACCAAAATCCCTTGAGCACATGGTTGATACGGTGCTCTCTTTTGAACGCACCAAAGATGAAGTCAGGTTCCTCCGTGCACAGAAAAACCGTTTTGGTTCCGTTGATGAACTTGGCATTTTTGAAATGGAAAGTACCGGATTAAAGTGCATCACAGATCCAAGTGCACTTTTCATTACGAGAAGAAAAGGCGAGACCCCTGCCGGTGTTGCCTGTGCCAGTGTCTTTGAAGGAAGCCGCGTTTTCATAGTAGAAATTCAGGCCCTTACGGTTCCTGCAAAAGCAGCGGTCAACAGGGTTTACAGCGATAAAATTGATGCCGCAAGGGTAAGCCGTGTCGCCGCGGTTCTTGAAAAAAGGCTAGGTATAAAATTCAGCGACCAGGATTTGTATGTGAATGTTGCAGGTGGAGTGCGTCTTACGGAAAGTGCCATAGATGCGGCCCTAGCTGCAGCTCTTTACAGTGCAAGAACAGACCTGCCTCTTCCGGAAAAATCTGTAATCATTGGAGAACTTTCCCTTGCCGGAGAAGTACGCCCCGTAACAAAACAGAAGCAGCGCATCAAGGCTGCCAGAGACCTTGGCTTTGAAAAGCTGACGGTCCCGGAAAAAGAACAGAATGCAGTCACGACTGAAAATGTCCGCGACCTGATCAAGGTGCTCTTCGGAAAATAATGTCACACGGATTCGATTTTCCTACGGAAAATCATGGAGGGAAATGGAGTGATATTCCAAGAGCGAAATCTTTATGGTTTGACAGAATTATCAATTCTGACATTCGATGAATTCCTACATCAAAAATGAAGACCTGCAGAAAAACAGTGATGCGGAATGACAAATCTCTGCGTATATGGGCAATATCAAAGCTTAAAAAAAGGGATGCCGTTAGGCAGCCCGAATCAGTGTGACAGACATAAAAAAAATATCACACGGATTCGATTTTCCTACGGAAAATCATGGAGGAAAATGGAGCTGAAATTTGAAGACATGACAGGATTGATTATTCAAGCCTGCATGAATGTTCATAGGGAATTAGGAAGTGGTTTTCTGGAACCTGTTTATCAAGAAGCTCTTGCCATTGAATTCAAGACAATGGGAATTAAATTTGTAAGAGAAGCAAAAATTGAAATCTATTACAAAGGGATAAAACTCGATAAGGAATACTTTGCAGATTTTATATGTTTCGACGAAATTATTGTTGAATTGAAAGCAGTGACACAGTTAGTAAGTGCGCACAAAGCTCAGGTAATAAACTATTTGAAAGGTACAAATAAGCAAATTGGTTTACTGATAAATTTCGGAAGTAATTCCCTTAAGTGGGAGCGAATATCAAGATTTGAAAAAAGGGATGCCGTTAGGCAGCCCGAATCAGTGTGACAGACAAAGTGAAGCCTGTAAGGCTGAACAAATCCGTTGGAAACTTTATTCTGGCCAGATGAACTTTGCGCCGCAGGTGTTTTCACCGTTGTCAACAATGACATCAATTCCCGTGGCAGACTTGTTCTCAACCGCAAGAAAATAAATCCACCTTGCAATTTCTTCAGGCTCCGCCCATTTCTTCATCGGCGTCAAATCCATGATCTGGTTCCAAAGTTTTTCGTCTTCCATAACGGGTGCATTCATTTCAGTTTTAACGCCGCCCGGGGAAATGCTGTTGGCAGTGGCCCCCTGAGGAGCAAGCCGACTGGCAAGGTTTTTTGTATAGGCAAGAATTCCGCCTTTGCTTGCGGCATATTCTCCGAATTCGGCTCCGGTATGGGCGCTGGTAGAGGCAACATTAACAACGGCCTTTGTGTCCTTGCTGATGTAGAATCCAGAAATCTTAATCGTTCCCTTTAAGTTGATTTCTATATCCCTGCAATTCTGGACTCCTGCGTTATTGACGATGACTTCAATTCCTTCAAGCTGGGGAAAAGTTTCTTCTCTTGAAACATCTGCTATGTGGTGGGTGTAGTACTTGTGTTCAATGGTTGATTCAAGGACATCAAGTCCCGTAACCTCATGTCCTTTTTCAAGAAAGTATTCCGCAGTCGCACGGCCTATTCCCTTTGCAGTTCCGGTAATCAAAATCTTCATCTGTTGCCTCTTGTTTTTTCAGCAATATTTATCTATGTATTCTTTTCCGACCTCATCCCTTTCCCAGGCAAGCACCACCTTGTAGCAGAGTGGGGAAAGAATGACTTCAAAAAGCAGTTCGGCAATTCCGCCTGTAATCGAACAGGTTATAGCCTGAAGTGTAGTCCATCCAAAGAAGTGGATGCTTACGACAAAGGCAAAAACCATGTTGTCCACAAACTGTCCAAGGAAAGTAGAAATGATTGATCTTGCAGCGTAAGCCTTGAAATTGCTCTTTTCAAAAAGCTTTCCGACTGTAACATTCATGAAGTTGTTGAACACTGTTGAGATAATAATTGCCAGTGTGCTTCCGAAAACAACGAACCATGATCCGCAGAATATGCTGTTGACCGCATCATTAAGTTCTGGAACCGGATTCCCGTCAGCCCCGTAGCAGGTGCTCCAGTCGCCTGGAATCTTGGAAGCGGCAAAGAAAAGGAGCACTACAAAAAGATTGAGTGCAATGGCAACGAAACTCACCATGTTTGCGGCTTTTGCCCCAAATCTTTTTACAATGATGTCCATTACTGCAAAGGCGACCCAGGAAAAAATGAATCCTGAATCCAGTGCAAGCCAGGACGGAAGCCCGTTGATGCTTTTGTTTGCAAGAAGGTTCATTGCGATGAGTGATGCTACAAAGAATGCTAGTAGCCACGATGGAATGGAATGTAAAAGAGTAGATAGTTCTCTGACTCTGGCCTTGATTGATGCCATAATCAACCCCCTGGTTTTAATCTTTTAGTTGCAGGATGGCAGGAACGAACTGCAACTTGTATTTAATGTCATTACCCATTATACTTATTTGTCATGAAAACGTCCAACAAATTCACAGTGGCGAGAGTTCTAAGTTCGCCTGTCTTGTTTTTAATATATTTCATTCCGGTATGGACAAAGGCTGTTCCTGGAAGCGCACTTTCAATCGCTTCTATGGCTCTTTCGATCCCTCTTCTTGCCCTTGCCGAACTTACGGATTATTTTGACGGCCACTATGCACGCCTTCACAATGAAGTAAGTGATTTTGGAAAGATGTTCGATCCTTTTGCTGATGTTTTCCTTCATCTTTCAATGTTTACCTGCTTTGTATTTTCGGGCTATATGCCTGTCTGCTTCTATATCCCTATCCTTTACCGTGAATTCAGCCAGAACTTCCTCAGAATGGTTGCCGCAAAGAGCGGAACTGCAATCGCTGCGCGAAAGGGCGGAAAGGTAAAGACGGTCTTCTATGTGGCATCCTGCTTTGTTGCCCTTGTTCAGGAAACCCTTGTTCGTACAGGCCTTGTGGGAATTCTTGGTTTGAGTGATTTCGTAATGGATCTCTTCAGGTATGTTGGCTACGGTTTCTTTGGTGTATGCGTTCTTCTTGCATACACATCTTTCATCGACTACATGAAGAACTTCGGGAAAATCCTCAAGGACAACATTTAGGGCAAATTCTCTGTTGAATTCAGGGAATTCTGTCGATAATGGAGTAAATTCTACCTTTTGGAGTAAAAGGCATCGAAAATTCAAAAAGAATTTTGTTGACTTCTAAACTTTGAGAGGTTAGAATAAAAATATGATATCGTATGGTATCGCAAAAAATAAGGAGGCTAAGAGATGAAAAAGACTCTTATCGCAGTAGCTGCAGCAGCAGCATTCGCAACATCTGCTTTCGCAGAAGTAACATTTGGTGGATGGGGACGCGCAATTTGGGCACCTATCGCTAGCATGGGTGGAGATGCAATCACATTTACATCTACATCATGGGGTGGAGACGGCCGTTTCGGTTTCGGCATGGACTTCACATCTGAAAACGTAGACATGCACGCTGACTTCCATCTTGAAGAAGGTGCAGCAAACATTAACGACCAGTTGAAGGTTGTTGTTCGCCCAATCGAAAACCTTTCAATTTCTATCGGTAAGCTCCAGGACGACACACTCCGTGGCGACTGCTGCTACGGTTCATGGAACTGGATTCGTCCAACTTGGATTTCTGATGAAGGAATCACAATGTCTCGTACAATCGACCTCAAGGGTGTTGAATTCAAGGCAACTCCAGTAGACGGACTCGTAGTACTCCTCGGTATCCCTGTTGCAGCTAACGGATGGAATGATGGTAACATTGGTAACGATGGTGATGATCGCCTTGCTGAAACAACATACAAGGCAGCTAAGGTTGGATTCGGATACACAATCGACGGTATCGGACAGATCAAGGCTCAGTTCCTCGGAAAGGGTCAGGATTCTAGCTACGGTAAAGATGACACAGGTGACCTCGAAGTTGCATTCAAGCTTTCAGCTGTAGAAAACCTCTCTGCTGAAGTTGGTTTCAAGATGCAGATTCTTGATGACTCAGATGCAGCAGAAAAGGTTG
>JAUNCR010000009.1:0-18314 GCA_030526505.1 Spirochaetales bacterium | reverse complement strand
TACGGAGACAGCGATGCTGATCCATCAATGATTTTCGGTGCTGGTGTAGACTATGCTCTTGACAACGGAATCGGTCTTGCTGCTGATGTTCGCGTTGCAATGCCACAGAACGACATCGACCCATCAATCGGATTCATGATTGGTGCATCTAAGGGATTCTCTAACGGTAAGCTCTCTGTTGGATTCCAGGGCGTAAGCGTTGCTGAAGGGTCAGATGAAGGTCTCGTTGGAGCACTCAGGCCAGCTAAGGACGGCGCTTATGAAGCTGACGGTTTCGTATGGGCAGTTCCAGTTTGCTTCGAATACTGGTTCTAATCTAAGCAGTTACTGCTAAATAAAATGTTTGTCCCTTCTTAGGGACAACAACCGGACCCTCATCAGGTCCGGTTTTTTTTACCCTTCCAGAAATTCGTCAGCCCCATATAATTTCTGTTGTATACTGCCCCGGCGAAAAAAAAGTGAAGCCGTAGGACTGAACAAATCCGCTGGCACATCCACCCACAATAAAAAAGGGGATGCCGTCAGGCAGCCCGAATCCGTGTGACAAAACAACTGACATTCTTAAAATTCTCTAATCTTATTATAACGGAATTTATTTTGTATTAGTTTTCCCTTTCCGATAATATATATATTATGAAAACGGTTAGAAATTGGTCATTGCTGGTGGCATTAGTTCTGTCATCCGGTGTGGCTTTTGCAGATAAGATTTCTCTTACTCCACAAACTGCAGTTGAATATGCATTGGAGAACAACATTTCACTAAAGCAGGAAAAAATCACCCTGGATTCCAAAGAAAGGGAAAAGAAATATTCCTGGAATGGAGTCAGTCCTTCTGCAAGCTTGAGTGCAAGTTACACTTCTTCAATTCCATCGAAAGAAAAAAGCCGTGATACAATTTCTGCAGGTGCAAGGATTTCAGCAACACTTACACCTTCCTTGTATGCTCAGGTGAAAAGTGCCGCCCTTGCCTATGACTCTCAGGAAATAAACTATGAATCAGCAAGAACCAGCATTTCCTTTTCAGTAATCAAAAATTACTATGAAATCCTTTATGAAAAGGAAAATCTTTCTTTGTCCGAAAAAAATCTTGAAACAAAGAAAAACCAGTACAAGTCAAACCTGGAAAAATTTAATCGGGGCATGCTGAATCAGGTGGATGTCTTGAGTGCGCAGATAAATTATCAGAATACTGAACTGACATTTGAAACCCAGAAAATCAATTTGGAAAGCAATATCGCAATTTTTAAACAGACTTTGGGAATTCCTCAGGATCAGGAAGTTGAGTTTTCCGGCGATTTTAACGGTCTTTTCAATTTCAAAAAAATTACCGGGGAATCAATTCAGATAAATTCTCCGTCAGTTGCACTGCTTGAAAAGCAATTGGAATCTGCAAGGAATTCTTTACTGTTGAATAGATTCAAGGCGTATGGTCCCAGCCTTACTGCATCTTACAATTATTCAACTAGCTATTTTGCAGACGGCTTTGAAAAAAACAGCAATGGAGGAAGCCTTTCTGTAGGTGCATCAATTCCCCTTGATGGAATTATGCCCTGGTCAAGTTCGGCACAATCAATAAATTCAAGCAAGGACAATATTGAATCCATTGAATTGAAACTGGAAAACGAGAAGGAAAGTATCAGGATAAAAACTGAATCACTGGTTAAAAAAATAAATCAGTGTGTAGACAACCTTAAAGTCAGAAAAGACAGCATTAAGCTTGCGGAGACAAACTACGACATGACTTTAAAGGCATACAATTACGGAACAAGAGATTTATTAACCCTTCAGTCGGCACAGGACAGCCTTCTTTCATCAAAGGTAAATTTAATTGCGGAAGCAAACACTATGGTTGCTTCAATTTGCGAACTTGAAAATATATGCGGCATGAATCCCGGAACTTTGCTTGGAGAAAATAAATGAATAAGAAACCTATAGTAATAATTTCTTTGTGTGTTGTAGCAATTGCAGTAACTTTCATCTACATAAAAAAAGCTCCTTCCGGAAAAGGCGGAATGCCTGGTGCACCAGCCGGTAAAGGTATGCCAGCGGGCAAAGGAATGCCTGGCGGTAAGGGTAGTCCAATGGGCGCTGCCGAAACTTTGGTAACTGTAAAAACTCAGGAAGCTAAAAAAGCAGTTCTTCATGACTATGTAAATACAAACGGAGAAATTGAAAGCAAAAGCAGTGTTGCGGTATTTCCTGATATTGGCGGAAAGGTTTATCAGAATTTTGTTGGCCTTGGCAGCGTAGTAAAGAAAGGCGATGTCATTGCGGAAATCGACCCAAGTGAACCTGGTGCTTACTATACCCACAGCAAGGTTTTTGCTCCTGTAAGCGGAACAATCATTGCAAGCGTTGTTGAGGCAGGAACAAAGGTAAGCACTCAGAGTGTAATTACTACAATCGGCGATGTTTCAAACCTTCAGCTTAAGGTCAAAATCGTTGAGCGTTATGTTGCCAACATCAAGAAAGGACTTAAGGCAAAGGTGATGCTTGATGCCTACGGGGATGAAATCTTTGAAGCAACGGTTGTAAAGGTTTCTCCGGTCCTTGACCAGAACAGCAGAACAAAAGAAGTTGTTCTTGATTTTGACAGAAAGGATGAAAGGATCAATGCCGGCATGTTTGCAAAGGTAACTTTGTATACAGTTGATTATTCCGGTCTTGTTACTGTTCCATCTTCTTGCGTTGTTACAAAGGGCAAACACAACTATGTGTTCGTGGTTTCTGAAGACGGTAAGAAAGCAATGAAAAAAGAAGTTGTCCTTGGCCGTAGTGTAGACAATCTTGTTCAGGCTGAAGGAATAGAAGAAGGTGAACGGATCGTTGTTGAAGGAATGAGCGTTCTTACTGACGGATCTTTGATAAGGGAAATAAAATGATCAGCGAAAAAACAATGCAGCACCCTATTCTGGTGCTCATGACCTTTGTTCTTCTTGGACTTACAGGCATTTTTACAATGAGCAATACGTCTCTTTCTCTTTATCCTGATGTAGACATGCCTTACCTTATGGTTTCCGCAAGCTATACCAATGCGGGCCCTGAGTCTGTTGAAAAAAGCGTTACAAAAATAATTGAAGATACATTGATAAGTGTCAGTGGCCTTAAGAATTTAAATTCAACTTCCATGGAAGGAAGATGTCAGGTTAGCATGGAATTCAATTACGGTACCGACCTAGAGATTGCTGCCAATGATGTCCGTACAAAACTGAGCAGAATTACAAGCCGACTGCCGGATGATGTTCAGCCAAATGTTTATAAAATGGATGCCAACAGCTGGCCTATCCTTCGCATCGCTGTCCGTGGCAACCGCAGTGCCGATGACCTTAAGCAGATTGCCGACGACTACATTGTTGATGTTCTTGAGCAGGCTGATGGTGTTGCAGAGGCAAAATCAAGCGGAGGCAGAACAAAGATTGTCCGCGTTGAAATTGATCAGAATCGTCTTCAGTCTTATGGTCTTACCCTTACAGGAGTCTCATCAAGCCTTTCAAGACAGAACATAGAAATTGGCGGCGGTCAGATTACGGAAGGTCAGAAAGACTATTCTGTAAGAACTACAGGAGAATATAAAAGCGTTGATGAAATAAACAATACGGTTGTTACTACAAAAAACGGTTATGACGTAAAGTTAAGCGACCTTGGCCGTGCCTACCTTGGTTACAAGGATACTTCAAGCGAAGTATACATCAACGGGGAACCTGGCGTTTATGTTTCAGTAACAAAGCAGTCTGGCGAAAATTCCGTTACCGTAGCGAATGGTGTCTATGCAAAAATGGAGTCCTTAAAGGATGTTTTGCCTTCAGACATTAAAATGGAAATTGTTCGTGACGATACGGACAGTATTCGTGATACTTTGAATACTCTTCTTGAAAGTGCAGAACAGGGGCTTATCCTTGCAGTTGTAATTCTTTTCGTTTTCCTGTGCTCGGTAAAAACTACTGTCATCATTGCGGTCTCAATCCCACTCAGCATCGTCATTACACTGCTTGCAATGAATATGTGCGGCATCACCCTGAACATGATGACAATGACAGGCCTTATCCTTGGTGTCGGAATGATAGTTGATGCTTCCGTCGTTATGATCGACAACATCTATGCCTACCGTAACCGAGGAACGAAAGCCCATGTTGCTGCAGTTCTTGGCACTCAGGAAATGATTGTTTCCGTAATTTCGGGAAACCTTACGACAATCTGCGTATTCATTCCGTTCCTTTTCTTCATGAAGGATCTTGGTTATATGGGACAGATGTTCAAGGGAATTATTTTTACTATTGTAATTGCCCTTGTAAGTTCCCTCTTTGTTGCCATCTTCCTTGTTCCGGTTCTTGCGGGTCACTTTCTTCCACTTACAAACAGAAAAGAAAAACCGGTTAAATCTGTGGTGTTCAAATTCCTGTACGGTACATTTGAAAAATGTCAGAAAGCAGTTGAAGGTGTTTATGGAAAGGCCCTTCGCTCTGCCTTAAATCACAGGATTACTACAATCGTTGTCTGTACAACTGCGCTTGTCATTGCACTTATGTTTGTTCCGACTTTGAAAATTCAGATGATGACAGGCGGACACGATGACAGCGTTACGGTAAAGATGGTTCTTCCTGTTGGTACCAGCCTTGAAGAAACTACGGAAGCCGTTCAGCAGTTTGAAAAAATCGTGATGGACGAAATAAAGGGCGTTAAGAACATCATCACTTCAATCGGTTCCGGTTCAAGAAATGCAACTTCATATACCGGCCAGATTGAAATTCAGCTGCCCCCAAGTGACAAACAGATAGACAACGATGCTACAATCCAGAAAAAACTTCGTGCACACTTCGGTGATTTTACAGATGTTCAGTTCAGCTTTGGACAGGGAAGGCGACAGCAGATGACAGGAAGCGACATTGATATCGTTGTCAGAAGCCAGAGCCTTACAAAGGCAATGGATGTTGCAAATCAGATAAACGATGTAATGACCACAATGCCGGAGATAGGAGAACCTTCTGTAGATACTGAAGAAGGTCTTCCTCAGGTTCAGATTGAAGTTGACCGCCAGCGCGCATACAACTTTGGCGTGAACATCAATACTGTTGCAAATGAAATCAAGGCCTGTATTGAAGGTGCTACGGCAACAACTTTCCGCGACAACGGCAGCGACTATACCGTTTATGTAATGCTTCGTGAAGAAGACAGAAAGCAGGTCATAGATCTTGAACAGATTTATGTTAGCGGTTCAAAAGGTCTTGTGGCCCTTTCGAATGTTGCAAGCGTAAACAAAGGGCTTGGTCCTGTTACCATCAAGCACGAAAACAGAAACCGCCTTGTGCATGTTAAGGCAAACATCCTTAATGAAGAAAACGCAAACATTGTTGAAAAGAGGATCAAGGAAAACTGTGCTAAGGCATTCATTGTTCCGGAAGGCGTAAGCGTAAGCTATGAAGGAAGCTGGACGGAAATGGCTAAGCAGGGAAAGGTTTACGGAAAAATCATCCTTATGGCAATCCTTCTGGTATTCGGTGTTATGGCTGCAACCTATGAAAGTTTCAAGGCACCTATCATCAATATCTTTACGATTCCGTTTCTTGTAATCGGTGTTATCTTCATCTACAAGATCATCGGGCAAGCCTTCTCGCTTATGAGTGCAGTAGGACTCATTATGCTGGTGGGCATTGTCGTTAACAACGGTATCATCCTTGTTGACTACACGAACCTTTTGCGGGAAAGGGGCAAGCCGATGATTGAAGCCTGTTATGAAGCGGGAGTAAGCCGTCTTCGTCCGGTTCTCATGACAACCCTTACAACAATTCTCGGTATGATTCCAATGTGCTTTGCTTCTAGCGGAAGTGCAGGTATGGTTCAGCCTATAGGTATTGCAGTTGTCGGCGGGCTTTTCAGTTCAACATTCATTACGCTGTTTTTCATTCCGGTTCT
This sequence comes from Spirochaetales bacterium, assembly GCA_030526505.1. Lineage (GTDB taxonomy): Bacteria > Spirochaetota > Spirochaetia > Treponematales > Treponemataceae > Treponema_D. The sequence continues at coordinate 12,404 of JAUNCR010000009.1, read as the reverse complement.
TTACAGCTACATAATGAACAGCAGGAAAAAAGAAGAGGAGGGAATCAAGGTATGGTAAGGATGGAAATCATTGCTAACAAGTCAGTGCAGGAAGACATTGAAAAAGCAATGGAAAGAAATATTGAAAATTTTTATTACACTACGATTCCTTTGGCTTTGGGGCGTGGCGGTGAAAACAGAAAGCTGGGTACTGCAACCTGGCCAGAAACAAATTTTGCAATGATCAGCTATATTGAAGACAAAGATTTTGAAACTGCAAAAAAAGTAATTGCTGCAATCAAAGAAAAATTTTCAGGTGAAGGAATCAAAATGTTTGCAGTAAAGGCTGAAGTTTAAATCATAAGTTTTTCAAAGCTAGTAATGTCCACAGGCTTTGAATAGTAATATCCCTGAATGCTTTCGCAGCCGGTTTCTGTGAGGAAGTTGTTCTGCTCAATTGTTTCAACACCCTCTGCCGTTATATGGATCCCAAGTTCTTTTGCCAGCTGGATGATATGGTGAATGAGTCTTTCCCCGTTGTAGTTTCCTATGGAATCAATTAAGCTCTTGTCCAGTTTCCAGGCTGAAAAATGAATTGTATTCAAAGTAGAAAGGGATGAGTATCCTGAGCCAAAATCATCCATGTGAAGAACAAATCCTGCATTGATGAAGCCATCGGTAATCTCCTTGAATTTACTGTTTGTAACGGCTGCAGTTTCGGTAATCTCAATCGGAACAAATTTTTTATCGATTCCTACAGATTCAGCAATGTGGCTATAGATGTTTATGATGTCCTTGTAGTACAGGCTGATGGGAGAAAGATTGATTGAAACCGGGATGATTTTCTTTCCTTCATCCTGCCATTTCTTCTGTTGCATGCAGACAGTTCTGAAAATGTATTGGTCAAAATTTCTGATCAGTCCGCTGTTTTCAAAGAGTGGAATGAATTCTCCAGGAGAAACAAAGAACTGACCGTTTTTTATCCATCTGACAAGAGCCTCGGCACCTATCATTTCATGAGTTTCCGGATTGTATTTAGGCTGATACCATACATGGAATTCGTTCTGGGCCATGGCATTTTCAAAATTTTCAATTATGTTTTCTTCCCAAACAAGACGGTCCATGTCCTCCTTTTCAAAGAAAGCATAGTCACTGTCCTGGAGCTTTTTTGCGTTGTTTTTAGCGGTTACGGCTTCGCTGTAGGAAAGTTCAATTGTTTTTTCTGGATTCCAGCTGGAAATTCCAAAGTACAGTTTGACCTGAGGAAGTGAAAGTTCTGCCGAAATCAAATTCAGTGAGTAGGAAATGGACTTGATTTTAGTGATAATTTCATCTTTGTCTTCGCTGGAACAAAAGACAATGAAATCATCGGCATTGATGTGGGCTGCAAAATCTCCATTTGTAAAATCAAAGACTTCTTCGATCCTGTCCCAGATGGCTTTGATTACCTTGTCTCCGATGCCGATTCCAAAGGTTGTGTTGATAAGTTTGAATGCATGTATGTCGATGGAAATGATCGAACCTGGAGTTTTTGCATTAAGAAGTTCTTTCTTGAATTTTATGTAGTTATATCCGTTTGTAATCGGATCGTAATAGGCGTGCTTCTCAAGTTCATCCTTGTGATGCTGGGCTTCAATCCTTTTGGCATGTGTTGTGTTGGTTAAAACAGCAAGGGTACAGATGTCTCCGACTTCATTTTTTGTAAGGAGAAACCTTTGGCTTAAAAACAGTTCCTTGCCTTTTGCATTTGTATACCAGTACTCAATTGTGTAATCCCGGTTTCCTTGATTATATGAATTAATCAAAAAATCTTTTGTGTTATAGAAGACTTCGTATTTGTTTGCGTATTCTGGATTAATATAGCTGGTAACCCATTTGTTGATGAATTCAGAGAATTTGCATGGTGCAGAAAGTCCTACAAGTTTTAGGGAAGAGTTGATGGATCCTTCTTCACTTTTATAGAATATTTCCTTTTCTATCAGGTCTTTTGTGAGGTTTGCATCGTAGTGACATATGGCATCCGAAATGATTGCACTTCTGTACTGTGATTCATAGAACAGGCTGCGTTCAAGAGATGCGATTTTTTCCTTGTCAGTTTGTTCCATAAAAATAAACCCCTTATGGCATTTTTCTCTTCTTATATAAGCATAACACATGTTTTTAAATAATCACGAATAAAAACACTATTTAAGGGGCTTTATGTATTCTGTGGAGAATTGAATTTCCCGATGATTTACTGGTATTTGTCCATTTCCATTTTGCAAAGCTGGTCGCAGATTTCGTTGTATTCAACTCCTGCGTGTCCCTTTACCCATTTCCATTCAATATCCAGCTGGTTGTAAAGGTTGTCTAAGGCAATCCAGAGGTCCTGGTTCAATACAGGTTTTTTTGCGGCGGTTTTCCATCCGTTTTTTTTCCAGTTCTTTATCCAGGAAGTGATGCCGTTCTTTACATACTGGCTGTCGCTGTATACTTCCACATGGCGGCTTCTCCAGGCTGTGTTTTTTACAACTGCGTCCAAAGCGTTTATTGCAGCGCTTAGTTCCATGCGGTTGTTCGTCGTCTGCTTTTCACCGCCTGAAAGTTTTGTGGTGTTTGATCCGTCAATGATTACTGTTCCCCATCCGCCTGGGCCTGGGTTTCCTGAACATCCACCGTCTGTGTAAATTACTAGATTTTCCATAGGGAAAAGTATAGTACATTTTTTTTGTAGTTGCGAGTCATCCGTCATTGCCACGCCGCTATGCTCCTCGCAATGACAAAAGGTGTCGTTACCTTCGGGCTTGGTCCGGAGGGCTCCAAAGGGCAAGCAAGAGATTGTCGGATCAAGTCCGACAATGACATGGAGAAAAAAAATGTCGAAATCATTGACAAAATAGAAAATATGTAATATATACATAATTGTAATGATTACAAAAATAATTATTGCAAGACGGGTTGTAATTTATTGAAAAGTTCTTTTCTATAGATTATAATCTTCCCCAGAGATTCTTGCCGTAGATTTTTGCGGCCAACAAATACAAAGAGGTTAAACTATGGAAATGAGACCAGAATGGGAAGGATTTAATCCTGACGGTTTGTGGACAAGCGAAGTTAACGTTCGCGACTTTATCCAGGCTAACTACACACCTTATGATGGTGATGCAAAGTTCCTGGCAGGACCAACAGAAGCTACAACAAAGCTCTTCAATGAACTCATGAAGCTTCAGAAGGCAGAACACGACAAGAATGGTGTTCTCGACATGGATACAGATACAGTAACAGGTATCACAGCACATGCACCAGGATATATCTGTGCAGAAGGAAAGGATCTTGAACAGGTTGTAGGTCTCCAGACAGACAAGCCTCTCAAGCGCGCTTTCATGCCTTATGGTGGAATCAACATGGCTGTTCAGTCATGCGAAATGTACGGATATGAAGTTTCTCCAAAGCTCAAGGAAATCTTCACAAAGTACCACAAGACACACAACGACGCTGTATTTGATGTATACACTCCAGAGATCCGCAAGGCTCGTTCAGCACACCTTTTGACAGGTTTGCCTGATACATACGGCCGTGGTCGTATCGTTGGTGACTACCGCCGTGTAGCACTTTACGGTATCGATTACCTCATCAAGGCAAAGGAAGCTGACAAGGCTAGCGTTGGAAACGGAACAATGACTGAAGAAGTTATCCGCCTCCGCGAAGAAGTTTCTGAACAGATCAAGTGCCTCAAGCAGATGAAGGAAATGGCAGCTGCTTACGGATTCGATATTTCTAAGCCTGCTACAACAGCTAAGGAAGCATTCCAGTGGCTTTACTTCGGATACCTTGCTGCAATCAAGACACAGAACGGTGCTGCAATGTCTGTAGGACGTATCTCTACATTCCTCGACATCTACATCGAACGCGATATCAAGAAGGGAATCCTCGACGAAACAAAGGCACAGGAACTTGTTGACCACATGGTAATGAAGTTCCGCATGGTACGCTTTGCTCGTATCGCTTCTTACAACCAGCTCTTCTCTGGTGACCCAGTATGGGCAACACTCGAAGTTGGTGGACTTGGACAGGATGGTCGCCACATGGTAACAAAGAACGACTACCGCTTCCTCCACACACTGGAAAACATGTCGCCTTCTCCAGAGCCAAACATGACAGTTCTCTACTCTAAGAGACTGCCAAAAATCTTCCGCGACTACTGTGCAAAGATTTCTATCGATACATCTTCTATCCAGTACGAAAACGACGAACTCATGCGCCCAATCTGGGGTGATGACTACTCAATCTGCTGTTGTGTTTCTGCAACACAGACAGGTAAGGAAATGCAGTTCTTCGGTGCTCGCGCTAACCTTGCTAAGGCTCTTCTTTACGCCATCAACGGTGGACGCGATGAAGCAGCAGGTCTTACACCAGGTGCACAGGTTGGTCCAGAAATGGCACCAATCACATCTGAATACCTTGATTACAATGAAGTTGTACGCAAGTACGACGCAATGCTTGAATGGCTTGCAGACCTCTATGTTAACACATTGAACGCAATCCACTACATGCACGATAAGTACTACTACGAAGCAGCTGAACTTGCTCTCGAAGACACAAATGTTAAGAGAACATTCGCAACTGGTATCGCAGGTTTCTCTCACGTTGTTGACTCACTTTGTGCTATCAAGTACGCAAAGGTTAAGGTTATCCGTGAAGATGTTGAAATCAAGAACAAGAAGACTGGTGAAGTTATCGGTGTAGCAAAGGATATGGCAAAGGACTTCGTTATCGAAGGCGACTTCCCACGCTACGGTCAGGATGACGACAGGGCTGACGAAATTGCAGTATGGCTCCTCAAGACATTCATGGCAAAGATTGCTAAGCACCCAACATACCGCAATGCAGAACCTTCTACATCTATCCTTACAATCACATCAAATGTTGTATACGGAAAGGCTACAGGTTCATTGCCAGACGGACGCAAGGCTGGAGAACCATTCTCACCAGGTGCTAACCCATCTTACGGTGCAGAAACAAAGGGTCTCGTAAAGTCCCTCAACTCTGTTGCTAAGGTTCCATACAAGTACGCACTTGACGGTATCTCTAACACACAGACAATCAACCCTTCTGCTCTCGGTCACGATGAAGCTGAAAGAGTTGAAAACCTCGTAAACGTTCTTGACGGTTACTTCTCTAAGGGACCACACCACCTTAACGTTAACGTATTCGGTGTTGAAAAGCTTAAGGACTGCCAGGCACATCCTGAAAAGCCAGAATATGCAAACTTCACAGTTCGCGTTTCAGGTTATGCAGTTCGCTTCATCAACCTTACAAAGGAACAGCAGGACGACGTTATCGCTCGTACTTGCCACGCATCTCTCTAATCAGAGACTGAGTGAAAATATGCGGGTTTTCGAAAGGAAGCTCGCATAAGCCTTGTGATTTTTAATTGCAACATAAAGCCCTGGTTTTTGAATCTTCATTGACCAGGGTTTTTTAATCTAACTGTTTTATATTTACGGAGGCCTTTTTATGGGTAAAGTGTTCCAGCTTGAATCTTTTGGCAGTGTAGACGGACCTGGAGTTCGTTTCATCATTTTCTTTGCAGGTTGTCCTCTTCGCTGCAAGTACTGTCACAATCCTGACTCATGGAATCTTGCCGATGGAAAGGACTACACTGCAGACCAGCTTCTTGATGAGGCTGAAAGCTGCAAGAGCTACTGGGGCAGCAAAGGCGGAATCACTGTAAGCGGTGGAGAACCTTTGTTCCAGCTTGATTTCCTTCTTGAACTTTTTACAAAGGCAAAGCAGCGCGGAATCAATACCTGCATCGATACAAGCGGCGCACCTTTCAAAAAGGAAGGGGAATGGTTTGAAAAATTCCAGAAGCTTATGGATGTTACGGACATCCTTCTTATGGACATCAAGCACATTGATGAAGACGAGCATGTAAAGCTTACGGGGCAGAGCGGAAAGAACATCCGCGAAATGTTTGCTTACCTTGACGAGATTAAAAAGCCAATCTGGATCCGCCATGTTCTTGTTCCAGGAATCACGGACAAGGAAGAATACCTTATCAAGACACGCGATTTCATTCGCACTCTTCATAATGTTCAGCGTGTGGAAATCCTTCCATACCATGGTCTTGGTGCAGTCAAATACAAGGACCTTGGAATCGAATATGCCCTTAAGGATCTTGAAAGCCCATCTGCCGAAAGCGTAAAGAAGGCTAAGGAAATCCTTGAGTGCGAAAAATATGATGCCTGGCGCAACTAGATTCAATATATGAACGAAAAAGATGAGATTGCCAGGGAAGTGCTTCCATTTTTGATGGACCTATTTCCTGGCGTACCTGTTTCTACATTCATTATCATTTTCAAATACTTTACCATTGCGGTTTTTTCCGGAGTGAGCATCTTTCTGCTGTCCTATTTTCTGGTGAAGCTTTTCATTCGCCACAGGTCTGAAAGATACATCAAGAACCTTGACGCCTTGAACTGCATTGGTAAGCTGGATGCAGATGATGCAAAGAAAAAGACACTAAGGAACCTGATTCTTGAATGCGTTATCCTTGGTACAAAAATCGATTTTCATACAAACAGAAAGAACAATTCAAAAAGCGTAAGCCAGATTGTATGGAAGATGTGTTCGAATCTTGGAATGAACAAGGAAACTTCCATCCTATATACCTGCGCCGCAATGGTCTACGATGTTGGGTTCATGGATGTAAATTCCTCTTACTTTCACACTGAAGTTCTTTCAGTGAAGGAAAGGAAACTTCTTCGTGCCCACATTATGGGAAGTTACGAACATCTTCTTTTTGTTCCGGAAGAATTCCGCCAGTCGTTTTTTGATGCCGCTATGTTCCACCATGAAAACTACAATGGCTCCGGTTATCCTGAAGGACTGAAGGAAGAAGAAATTCCTGAAATTGCACAGATGATCCGTGTGATTGAATCCTTCGTTTCCCTGACCAGCAAAAGATCCTACAGAAAAGTTTATCAGCGTGATGAGGCAATGAAAATCCTTAAGGACAGTTCATTCTCCTACAGCGTTAAGTTCCTCTCTGAAATAGAAAAAATCGTCTGAAGCATTCCCTTGTTTTTCATTGTTTTCAAAAGTTGGTTTTTCACCTATATTTATCTGTATGATGAATGTTGAAATCAAGGAAAAACTCCTCAATCGTTTTATTAAATATGTAAAGACTTACAGCCAGAGTGACAGCGTAAAAGCTGATGAAGGCGTAATGCCAAGCACACCGCAGCAGTTTGAAATGGCAAAGGTTCTCTGTGAAGAATTGAAGTCTCTTGGCTTGCAGAATGTTCAGACAACGGAATATTGCTACACCTATGGATTCCTTCCGGCAAACAACGGCAGTGACAAAACCCTCTGTCTTCTTGCACACATTGATACGGTTGATGAAGTAAGCGGACTCAATGTTAATCCCCAGCTTTCAGAAGAAGACGGCGATGTAATCATCCGCACGGACGGAAACACCTTGCTTGGTGCAGATGACAAGGCTGGCGTTGCGGAAATCATGACGACCCTTGAATACTATGTAAATCATCCTGAAGCAAAGCATTGCGGCATTGAAGTAATCTTCAGCCCTGACGAAGAAACCGGCCACGGCATGGACAAGGTTCCACTTGAGCTTCTGAAGTCAAGGTGCGCATATACGGTAGACGGAGGTTCCCTTGGAGAACTTGAAGTCGAATGCTTCAACGCCTGGAAATCAGAAATCGAATTCACTGGAGTTGCCTGCCATACTGGAACTGCCAGGGGCGTAATGGTAAACGCTGCAAGCATGGCGGCAAGTTTCCTTAACAGCCTGCCTCACGGGGAACGACCGGAAACTACAGACGGCTACCAGGGATTCTATGCGCCAATGAGCATTGAAGGTTCCATTGAAAAGGCAAAGGTGGTTTTGTTCCTGAGGGATTTTGACCTTAAGGAAATGGAAAACCGCCGCGAGATAGTTGAAATGCTTGCACGAAGTACGGCAGCATCTTTTGGCGGAATGGCAAAGGTGACTCATACAAAGCAGTACCTGAACATGAAGGAAAAGATGGACGAGGCTCCGGAAGTTGTTGCAAACCTTGTTGCGGCATACAAGGCTGCCGGTGTTGAACCTAAGTTTGTTCCGATTCGCGGTGGTACTGATGGAAGCCGCCTTACAGAAATGGGAATACCGACGCCAAACATTTTCACTGGCGGACACAATTTCCATAGCCGTGACGAATGGGCAAGCCTGAATGAAATGCTTAAGGCAACGGAAATCCTTATAAACCTGGTTTCCTGACTGTAAGTGAAGATGCCCTTTAATTGTAAACATCAATAATTTTTGGTAAAATAAAAGAATATCCGGACTTTTCCGGGTGTTCTTTTTTTATTTTAAAATGGGGTCTTCAAGATGATCAGAATTCAGAAAGCATCAGAAATTGAAAACGCATTTTTTGGCGGAAGAGACTTTGGTTCTTCAATTGATGTTGTCCGCGATGTTTTGAACGATGTGCGTGAAAACGGTGATGCAGCCGTACAGAAATACTCAAAGCAGTTTGATGTGGCATCTCCCTCTTCATTGGAAATTTCTCAGGCAGAACTTAAGGCAGCTGCGGAGAAAATGCAGAAGGAAAATCCTGATCTATACCATGCGCTTTGCTATAGCCGCGACCTTGCAGTTCGTTTTGCAAAGAAGCAGCGCGAATCCTTTGACGATTTTGAAGTTGAACTTGAACCAGGCCTTTTTACAGGCCAGAAAAACATTGCAGTTGACCGTGCAGGCGTTTATGTTCCTGCAGGTCGCTTCCCACTTGTTTCAACAATGGTAATGACAGTTGCTCCTGCAGTTGCTGCTGAGGTAAAGGAAATCATTCTCTGTACACCTCCAAGAAAACATCCATCTGGCGAAGACAAGCCTTATGCTGACGAAAACATCATGGCCGCCGCCTATATTTGTGGAGTTACAAAGGCATTTGCTTGCGGCGGTTCCCAGGCAATCGGAGCAATGGCATTCGGAACAGAATCTATTCCTGCAGTTGATGTAATCGTTGGTCCTGGAAACAAATTCGTTGCAGAAGCAAAGAAACTTGTCTATGGAACTGTCGGCATCGATATGGTTGCAGGTCCTACAGAAGTTTTCATCATTGCCGATGAAAGTGCAAATCCTGAATGGGTTGCCGCAGACCTGCTTGCCCAGGCAGAACACGACATTGTTGCTCAGCCTGTGCTTGCCCTTACTGACGAAAACCTTGCAAAGCGTGTTTCCGAAGAAATCGAAAAGCAGCTTGAAACTCTTGAGACAGCAAAGATTGCCCGCCAGAGCATCGACAACTACGGAAGAATCATTGTTTGTTCTTCCCTTGAGGAAGCCGCAGAACTTGCAAACAAAAAGGCTCCTGAACATCTTGAACTTGCAATGGAAGCAGGTGCCCTTCGCGACAGGATAGAAAGTCTCGTTCACAACTACGGTTCCCTTTTCGTCGGTCACGGTGCAGCGGAAGTATTCGGCGATTATGCAGCAGGCTTGAACCATACATTGCCAACAAGCGGAAGCGCAAGGTTCACTGGTGGCTTGAGTGTTCGCGTGTTCCTAAAGACTGTAACAACTTTGCGCACGGACGGAACAAAGGAAGGTCCTGTAAATTCTGCAAAGGCAGCAGGAATCCTTGGTGATGCAGAAGGACTTGCAGGACATGCAAGAGCCGCAAGATTTAGATTATAAATGAAGGAAAATAGATAGATGAGAATTACAAAACTTGGTGAAGAAATACTCAGGCAGAAATGCGAACCTGTAAAGCCTGAAGAAATCAACGATGAAATGCGCGCTCTCTTTGAAGAGATGTTTGAGACAATGGTAAGTGCCAACGGCGTTGGCCTTGCAGCACCTCAGGTTGGAATCGCAAAGCGCTTTTTCGTAATCGATGTTGGTGACGATGTAAAAAGGGTCTTCATTAATCCTGAAATCATCAAGACTTCCGCTGAAACTTCTACATACGAGGAAGGCTGCCTTTCTCTTCCTGGATTTTCGGAGGATATTGTTCGTCCCGTAAAGGTTTCCGTAACTGCACTCGATGAAAACGGAAAACCTTTTGCAATTAATGATGCCGACGGACTTCTTGCAAGGTGCATTCAGCATGAAAACGATCACCTTGACGGTATACTTTACATTGACCATGGTGACGAAGCCTACAAGCAGGAAGTGATTGAAACAATGCAGCGCCGTGCAGAAAGGGCAGCAAAGAAAGCCGCTGCAAAAGAAGCAAAGCAGCGCAGCATTGAAGCAAAGAAGGCTGCAAAAGCCGCAAGAAAATAGGGTAAGGAATAGATGCTTAGAGTAGTTTATGGTGGAAGTCCACAGGTTGCGGCAACAATCCTTGAACTTCTTTTGCGTGACAGTGAAATGTCAAAGGCAACACCTGATGAACAGTATGAAATTGTTGGAGTCCTCACGAATCCGCCTACGACAAGAGGCCGTCATTCTGAATTGGTTCCTACAGAAGTAGAGCAGTATGCCCGCACATGGAATGAGGCAAGGGGAACAGACATAAAGATTCTCTGCCCGGAACATGTATGCGCACCGGAAAGAGAAATCCTTGCTTCCCTTAAGCCGGACATTTTCATCTGCTTTGCCTACGGACATATTCTTGGTCCAAAGTTTTTCTCTCTTTTCAAATACGGTGGAATCAACATTCATCCATCTTTACTTCCAAAATATAGGGGAGCAACTCCAATCAATGAATGCATCCTGAATATGGATGAAGAGACCGGATGTTCAATTCAGACAATGGCCCTTGGAATGGATGAAGGCGACATCATCACCTGCCACAAGTATCGGTTGACTGGAAACGAAAACGCAGAGTACCTTCTGCGTCAGTGTTCGGTTTACGGTACGGCAATGTTTACCCAGTACTTGAGGCAGATTTCACGAACTGGAGTTCTTCCTCCTGCAACACCACAGGTTGGGGAACCTTCATACTGCACAAAGATCAAGAAGGAAGACGGAAAGATTGACTGGAAGCTTCCTGCTGAAAAAATCGATGCAATGATCAGGGCCTATACTCCATGGCCTGGTTGTTTCACAACATCCAACGGACTTCAGTTGAGGATTCTGAAAGGTCGTGCAGCATCAAAGGTTGCCGCTCAGGATCCAAGCATTACGAAAAATACATCTGCGGTTCCTGGCACTGTCCTTGACTACAACAAGCAGCGCGGAATCTTAATTCAGACTGGTGATGGAGTTTTGATTGCAACAGAACTTCAGTGGCAGTCTAAGAAAGCAATGGATTACAAATCATTTATGAATGGAGCCAGAAATTTCATCGGCACCGTTCTTGAATAGGAATGAATATGAATATCAAAGATATTATTAGAAAAGCAAAACTTGAATTTTCCGAATTCACAGGCAACTATCTTAACGGTGGAAAGACTTCCGTAATTACGGCAATAGTTTCACTTGTGATCACTCTGGTTGTTTGCCTTGCCGTTTTCTTTGCATCGGTTCAGGGTGCGGAAAAGGTTCTTGTTCCAGATGTTGTTGGAGAAAGCCTTACTGACGCCCTCTTGAAAATGCAGGCAAAGGAACTCTATCCTAAAATCCAGTTGAAGTATTCTGATTTCCCTGGAGACAAGGGAACAATCCTTGAGCAGAATCCAAAGGCAGGTGCAATCGTTAAGGCATACCGCCGCGTTACACTTACTGTAAGCCGCGGAATTGCAATTGATTTTGTTGAAGATTATGTAGGCAAGAATGCTGATGAAGTTCGCAATTCACTTGACCTTCTTTTCAGCGGATCAGATTCCCTTGTTGAAGTTTCGCCTTTCGTATATGTGAAGGATGAAAGCACTCCTGGAACAATCATTGCCCAGTATCCGGAAGCAGGTACATCCCTTGCAGAAAAAGTTAAGATCCAGTTTGTTGTAAGCAGCGGTATGGAAACAGAAAAAATCGAAATGCCTAAGCTTGAAGGCCTTAACATTGAGCAGCTTCTTTCTGCAATGGCAGAGCACAAAATCATCCTTGACCTTGATGTTAAGGAAGAGGAAAATGCACCTGCAAAGGGAAAGGTTGGCGATGTAGAAAAAACAAAGGATGAAGTTGAAGCTTACACAAGAGTAAATGCTATCCTTGAAGTTAAACCTCGCCAGGAAAAGAATGAAATGGTTCAGGGCATTTTCTCATGCATCCTTACTGACTATCCGTTCCCAGTTCCTTATGTTCTTACGGCAAAGGATACAGAGGGAAAGACAGCAGTCCTTATTTCTGCAAATCACCCTGGAAAGAATTTTACGGTTCCATACAATGTTAAGAAGGGTACAACCCTTGTTCTTTCCGTAATGGGAAATGAAACAGCTAAGGTTGTTGTAGAATAAAAAGCAAAACTGAATGAAGCAAAGGCCCATGGTGTTTCTGATATGTACCCATAATTCTGGACACATATTATGAACTAGGCGGAACGAATGGA
>JAUNCR010000110.1 GCA_030526505.1 Spirochaetales bacterium | reverse complement strand
AACCACTGCCTTGGCATTCTGAGGCAAGTCTACCTTTTCAAAGCCGTTTTCATTAAAGGCATACCACACATGGCTTTTTACAGTTTCAAAGTCATGGAACTGGCCTGCATTTTTAGAATTGTTTTTTGAACAGGAAACAAACAGTGAACATACAGCGGCAAAAACAGGAAGTATCTTTTTCATTCCTATATTCTAACGGTTTCATCTTGTTTTTTCTATCTTAAGGTCACTTCTTCTGAAGGTTCCCCCGGCGATTTTTTTCATGATTATTTCCTTGTTTACTTTCCATATATCCTCCCCCATTTCTGCACAATCCTCTTCAAACCTTTTCCAATTGAAGGTTGAAAGACAATACATCTTTTGGTCCATCGAATTACTGGAAGACAGAACCAGAGAATACAGCACCTGGGCAGGAAAAGAATGCTCTTCCTTAAGTTCTTCATTGACCGGATAAATGGCACCGGCACTTTTCATAGATGAAACGGAACGGGCTACAAGGGCAAGGGGTTCGTTCCTTACAACACTAAGGTCAAAAGCATTTCCGTTAACAAGGAATGCTTCCCCGCTTGAAACGGAAACCTTCCACAGTGTTTTTTCAGGCAGCGAAAAATGAACTTCCTTATGGACAGGGAAAAAAGAGCAGGAAGCAAATAAGGGAACTAACAGGAATAAAAAATAATGGCGGCTACAAAAAGGATTTCTCATATCCATTTTATAACCGCCAGAATTACAAATGATGCAGTTTTAGAAAAAATTATTTATTAAGAATCTTAACATCATAGTGTGTGTAAGGAATTTCAATTCCATTTTCACGGCAAGTGTTAACGATTGCTGTATACATCTGATTCTTTGCATTAATGAGGTCGCAGCTGTTGAACCATACTGCAATCTTGATGCTGATTGCATCGCCGAAGCCGTCAAAGTAAACGCATGGAGCTGGATCCTGAAGGACTACAGGACACTTTCCAGGAATTGAGTTTGCAACTTCAAGTGCCTTTTCCATGTTGGATTCATAGCTGACAGGCATTTCAAAAACAAAACGGCGAGTGTCGTAATGGTTGAAATTAACAAGGTTGTTGTTGATTACAGAACTGTTTGGGATGCGAACCATCTGGTTGTCCAATGTATGAACGCGAACACTCAAAAGGCCTACGCTGTCTACTGTACCAAATACATCTCCAACCTGAATGAAGTCACCTACCTTCATTGCCTTTTCACTGAGAACGAAAATACCGCTGATAAGGTTGCTCACGCTTGTCTGTGCGGCAAAACCGAGTGCAAGACCGGCTACTCCGGCTGCTCCCCAGATGGCCTTAAGGTTGATTCCAAAGAGACTCAAAATGTACATCAGGATGATTACATAGAACACATAGCTTACAAACTTGTTGATGAGCATGTATGTATGCTTTTCAACTCTTGGAGCAGCCTGCTTCTTTACGATGTGCTTAATGATTCTGTAGATCACATAAAAAATAAGCACGGAAATACAAGCGACTACAACTCTTGTAAGATTGCCCCATGTAATGTATGACATCAAGTCATCAAGATGAAGCATGGACCTTGTCTGTTCAGCAACTTCAGTTACTGATTCAACAACCTTTTCTTCAACGCTTTCCATAATAAAAACCTCCGATTATGGTAAATGATTTATCTTTACTTTTTCATTTCAATGATGAAATCAAGGATTCGAACTGCAACCTCTTCCTTTGAAAGAACCGGCAGTTCAATCTCCTTTTCTTTTGTAATTATGGTAACCACATTTGTATCGATGCCAAACCCTGCACCTTCCACCTTAAGGTTATTGGCACAGATTACATCGATGTTTTTCTTTGCAAGTTTCGCGCGGCTGTTTTCAAGCATGTTCTGGGTTTCCATTGAAAAACCGCAGACAACCTGTTCGCTCTTTCTGTTCTTTCCAATCCATGCAAGAAGATCATCCGTGCGTTCCAGCTCGATGGAAAGTTCTCCATCCTGTTTCTTCACCTTTTCATCGCTGACATTTTTTGGCCTGTAATCGGCAACTGCAGCAGATTTTATGATTATGTCGGCGCCGGCAAATTTTTCCTTTACTGCCTCGAACATCTGGGCTGCCGACTTTACATTTACAACCTCAACCCCAACAGGAGCCTTAAGGTTCACAGGTCCTGAAACAAGTGTAACTTTTGCACCGCGGCAGGCGGCTACCTTTGCAATGGAATAACCCATTTTACCGCTTGAATGATTTGTAATGAAGCGGACTGGATCTATGGATTCCATTGTAGGTCCTGCAGTAACAAGAACTTTTTTTCCTTCAAGATCTTTTTCAAACTGAATGGTGTTCAAAATGCATTCAAAAAGATATTCAGGTTCAGGCATCTTGCCTTTGCCAGTATCACCGCAGGCAAGGTATCCCGATGCAGGCTCGATGATTTCGTATCCGTAATGGCGGCATTTTTCCATGTTGTCCTGAGTTACAGGGTTTTCAAACATGGCCGTATTCATTGCCGGAGAAATAACCTTTGGACATTTTGCAGCAAGGAATGTTGTTGTCAGCATGTCGTCGGCAATTCCGTTGGCAACTTTTGCAATCACATTTGCAGTGGCAGGAGCAATGATGAAAAGATCTGCCTTCTGCGCGATGGAAACATGGGTAGCCTTGAATTCAAAATTGCGGTCGAAGGTATCAAACAGGCATTTGTTTCCCGTAAGGGTTTCAAAGGTAATTTCATTTATGAATTTTCTGGCATTCTGAGTCATAAGGACATGCACATCAGCGCCGCTTTTTACCAGCATGCTGACAAGGGAAGCTGCCTTGTATGCCGCAATGCTGCCAGTAACGCCGACCAGAACCGTTTTATTTTCAAGAACTTTAATCATTTTCCTTATCTCTTTCAAACAGGGCTTCGTATTCAGCATCAGAATCTATATTCACATCAGACTTGTTGTTACCCTTATAGTTTCTGTACTTAAGCGGAGTCATGTTCTTGTAGCGGTGGAATATCTTGATGAAATAACTGAAGTCATTGAATCCGCATTTGGCGGCTATGTCCTGAAGTTTTTCATCTGTCTCGCGTATCATAGCACAAGAACGATTAATTCTAAACCAGTTGAGGTATTCTACGGGAGCACGGTTTGTCATTTCCCTGAAGACACGGCAGAAATACTTTGGACTGAATCCGGCGGCATCTGCAAGTTCTTCAAGAGTGATGTTCTTCATGTAATTCTTTTTTATCAGGTCAAAAACCAGTTCAAGCTTTTCATTCCTTACCCTCTTCTTGGCAGGAAGAATCTTCTTTTCCGAATACAGCCTGTTTTTCTTGATGAATCCAAAAAGAATAATGAGGTAGCCTGTGGAAATGGCTTCCCAACCATCCCTCTGATCACGGATGGTTTCAAAAAAGGACAATACTGTCCTTATGATGTCCTTGCATCCGTCTGCACGATAGACATTTTCTATTGTTATTGTTCCATTTACTATTTCTGAAATGAAAGCATCCGGGGTGAATCCATGAAGGCGCATGAGTTCAATATCAAAAACGGCCGACTCAAATTTACCAACCCCTTTGTCCGGTGCATCACCGTGCACAACCTTCCCGGGAACCATGCAAACATCACCTTCATTAAGAAGGACTTCATGATCGTTTATGAAAATTCTGTAACAGCCTGAAACAACATGTATGATTTCAAATTCAGTGTGCCAGTGGAGCCATAAATCATAAAAAGGATTGGCAGTATTGCAGTAATTGTACTGAAGGGGGAAAAGAACCGTACCCCTTTGCTGAGATTCCTTGACAGGTGTCTTCCTTTTTTCCGTTTCAGATACTTTTGTCATATTTTGCGACTCCAATATATGAATATTATAATGGCACAATGAAAAAAATTCAATTTTTGGCCAAAGTTTGCAAAATTTCTTTCCGCATTTTATACTATCCTTATGTTTTACATTATTGGTGCCTTAGTACTGATTTTCATTATATGGTTGCTAAATTTCTATATAAACAGACAGGCCTATAAGGCTGAACGGGAAAGGGAAAGATTACAGCAGAAAAGAAAGGAAGCTGCCAAAAAAGGACTTTTAGTAGCCTGTCCCCTCTGCAACACAATGCTTTTGCCAGGCGAAGACCTTGTAAGCCGCGTTTACCGTCCCATGAATGTGCCAGACCAGCTATGCACAATCAACGGGTGCCCCCACTGCTACCCTTCTCCGGAACCAGGACTCAAAAGAATATGCCCTGTATGCCACAGAAATGTTCCATTAAAAGAAGGCCACCTGATAGCCAGACTCTTCAACAAATCCGACGGAAAAAAACACGTTATAGTAACTGGTTGTACGGAGTGTTCTAAAGGCGTAAAGTAAGCAAAAAGCGAGTTTCCGGAAGAAAACTCGAGAGGAAACTCAAGTTTCCTCCGTGTACGGAGTGTTCTAAAGGCGTTAAGTAAACAGTTATCTTCTATATAATTATTTCAAAACAAATGTAAAAAAAATCAAAAAAATCTACCTTTTTTGCTAAAGTTCAATTTTTTAACTCCGACAATTTAGGTATAGGGTGGTAGACCCAAAGTAGGGGAAGCAAATTTCATAGATTTGCTTGCAACTATAGTACCTTGATCATAGGAGATAAATTATGGTTATCAATCACAACATGAGTGCAATGTTTGCACAGCGTTCAGAAGGAATCACTGAACTTAACAACCAGAAGAATATGGAAAAGCTCTCTTCTGGTATGAAGATCAACCGTGCTGGTGACGATGCTTCAGGACTCGCAGTTTCTGAAAAGATGCGTTCACAGATCCGCGGATTGAATCAGGCTTCTACAAATGCAAAGAATGGTATTTCTTTCATTCAGACAACAGAAGGTTACCTCCAGGAAACAACAGACATCGTACAGCGCATCCGTGAACTCGCAGTACAGTCTTCAAACGGTATCTACTCAGACGAAGACCGCATGCAGATCCAGGTTGAAGTTTCTTCCCTCATCGCAGAAGTTGACCGCATCGCATCTTGCGCACAGTTCAACGGTATGAACATGCTCACAGGTCGCTTTGCTCGCCCAACAGGTGAAAACAATGTTACAGCTTCTATGTGGTTCCACATTGGTGCTAACATGGACCAGAGAACACAGGTATTCATTGGAACAATGTCTGCTTCAGCTCTCGGACTCCGCAACATTGGTACAGAAGAAATCATGACTCTCGAATCACCAGATGAAGCAAACCGCGCAATCGGTACTCTTGATGAAGCTCTCAAGAAGATCAACAAGCAGCGTGCTGACCTCGGTGCATACCAGAACCGTCTCGAAAAGACAGTTGTAGGACTTGATATTGGTGCAGAAAACCTCCAGGCTTCTGAATCACGCATCCGTGATACAGACATGGCTAAGGAAATGGTTGACTTCACAAAGAACCAGGTTCTTGCACAGGCTGGAACAGCTATGCTTGCTCAGGCAAACCAGTCTTCACAGAACGTTCTCTCACTCCTCCAGTAGTAGTGGCAAGGCGGAGATTCGTCTCCGTCTCTTGAACGGATTTAAGAATAGAAAAGCTGCCGTTATATGGCAGCTTTTTTTTTGTTTAGCTATGTCCGTAAAAAGTGTTGCTATATGATATGTGGTGGTTGAGGCCCTCGAAACCACCACATATTTTGTGGATATTGCTTGATTTCGACAGGCGGCATCAAGGAAACTACGTTGCCATGTCCAATCGGCGCAGTAACACTATTTTCGTACATAAGCCTTTTGTTTTAAATTCAATGTATTTTTTTTACTCTGACTTCTGCTTTCTATACTGGTGCGGGGAAATGCCGTTCATTTTCTTGAAGGCACGGATAAAGTTTTCGCACTCGTTGTAACCGCATTGCTGCGATATGTCCTGAACCGTAAGGTCCGTAGTGTTAAGCAGGCGCAGGGCCTTTTCATTTACAAAAAAATGAATGTCGGACTGAGGCGTTACACCGAATGTCTTTTTATAGAGAACTGAAAAATGAGATCTTGTAAGGAAGAAGTGGTCTGCCATAAGGTCAACGGTCCACTTTTCAGGTTCCTTTGAAACTTCCTTTCTTAACTGGGTGAGCCTGAAGCGGGTTTCACTTTCCCTCTTTGTTTTTGTAGTTGGGTAAAGCCTGTTTACCTGAAGGTTTGACATGACCTTGCAAAGACGGTCCAGAAGCTCGTGGTCGTGATTTTCCCAGCGCTCCGTAAGGAAGTAGGTTATATCCATCATTTCGCGCTTGATGATTTCAGAATCAGTCACATAGAAAACCTCGTCAAAAGGAATTTGAAAATCATTAAAGAAGGACATGTCTTCAGGAAGAAACCTTATGTAATCATTTTCAAATTCATTGCCCTTGCACCAGTAAATCTGGGGAGTACCGGGTTTATAGAGAATGCAGGCATTTGCCTGTGTTTCAATCTGTTTGCCGTCCAAAGTAATTACCATTGGATTATAGAAATGAAGAAGAACACATTCCTTTGTTCCGTCAACAAATTTTATTTTGAAAGAGGATTCTTCTATTTTCTTGTAAAACGCACCGGCAAAGTGAATTTTCATATCTTTCTATTATAGTCTAAATTTATTAAATTGCAAAAACAGTATATTAAAGGAATGGCTGCCCTCTTTGACCCAGGGCAGCCATAAAAGTTTTTATCAGTTCAATGATTTTGCCTGTATTTCAGATTATTTTGAATTCTTTCTTGAAAGAACAATACTCTGAATAAGGAGGAAGAGACAAATCATGAATGCTACAGTAATGTTTGTCCACCATGCATC
>JAUNCR010000008.1 GCA_030526505.1 Spirochaetales bacterium | reverse complement strand
ATAAAAAGTTTATGGACATAATTAATAACAATTAGTTATTCAATTTGAATATTATTTATGTTTTTTTATGTTTTCGTATATGAAAATAACTTCTTTTATCCTACAAGTTTATGTTTTACATGGAAAATATTCATTTTCAGAAAAATTATTTAATAAATCGAACAATACAACAGGACTGACATAATAACAAGAAGTTATCACCCCTAACAAAAAAATACCCCTTAGCAATTTTATACAGGGGCATCGAAGAGGTTAAACTGACACGATGAGGATAAACAGGCTATATCTACTCCATCTTTTCGGCGGCTTCCATCCACTCTTCGTTGAGCTGTTCCAGTTTTGCGGCAAGTTCTTCGATCTGTTTCTGGACTTCCTTTGCCTTTTCGCCGTTGCTGTAGACTTCTGGCAATCCCATCTGGTTTTCAAGGTCGGCCTTCTGTTCTTCAGTCTTTGCGATTTCTGCTTCAAGACGATCCACTTCCTTCTGGAGTTTGCGCCGTTCCGCTTCCTGCTTTTTCTTTTCTTCGTAGTCAAGCTTGCCCGCAGACTTCTGTTCAACCGGTTCTTCTGGTTTCTTTGCAGCGGCCTTTGTTTCTACGGCGGCGGAAGATTCACCGACAATGCCGTTTGCCTCGTCTTCAAGGCGCTGCATGTAGTATTTGTAGTCACCTGGGAATTCACGGGAAACACCAGGGTGAAGTTCAAGAACCTTTGTTGAAAGATCTTCGATGAATCCGCGGTCGTGGCTTACAAAGATTACTGTTCCGCCGAATCCCTGAAGTGCTTCAAGAAGAACATCCTTTGAATGCATGTCCAAATGGTTTGTAGGTTCATCGAGGACAAGAAGATTTACAGGACGAAGAAGAAGTTCAAGCAAGGCAATGCGGCTCTTTTCTCCACCAGAAAGAACATTGATGCTCTTGAAAACATCGTCGCCACGGAAAAGGAAGGCACCGAGCATGTCGCGCATCTTTGGAATCAAATCCAGAGGACTCCTTTCTTCCATGTACTCAAGGATTGTCTGGTTTCCAGAAATCTTTTCTGCACTATCCTGACTGAAGTATCCGACTGATACTCCTGCACCGTATTTAACATTACCTGTATAATCACTGTCTACGCCGGCAACCATTCTTAGCAAAGTGGATTTACCAGCACCGTTGCGACCTGCGACAACAAGACGCTCCCCCTTCTCCACTACCAGGTCAAGGTTGTTTACGACATTTGGTCCGCCGTAATTCTTGCAGATTTTTTCTAGGGTAAGAACCAGCTGACCTGAATGAGGAGCTGCAGGGAAAGTAAAATGTATTTTCTTAAGGCTTTCTGGAATCTCGATTTTATTTTCAAGAATCTTGTCCAGCATTTTCTGCCTTTCCTGGGCCTGGGCTGCCTTTGTTGCCTTGTAACCGAAACGGTTTATGAATTCTTCAAGATGCTGGATTTCCTGCTGCTGCTGGTTGTAGGCTGCAATGAGGGAATCAAGTTCCACCTTGCGGACTTCTTCATAATGGCTGAAATTTCCAGGATAGCGCTTAAGGTCTCCGCCAAAAAGTTCGTAAACTTCGTTGATTGTATGGTCAAGGAAATAACGGTCGTGGGAAACAAGAAGGAATCCACCGTGGAAGTCCGAAAGGAATTTTTCAAGCCAGTTGCGGGCTTCAATATCAAGGTAGTTTGTAGGTTCGTCAAGAAGAAGAATGTCTGGACCGCACATGAGGGCTTTGGCAAGGGCAATGCGCATCTGCCAACCACCGGAAAATTCTTCTGTTCTTTTTGTAAAGTCACCGCGTTCAAAACCAAGACCGATGAGTACGCTTTCTGCAAGAACTTCACGACGATACCAGCCGCTTTCTTCAAGTTTTGCAAGAAGTTCAGAATGTTCGATGGCAAGTTTTTCTGCATTGGCAGGATTTGAAGCAAGCTGTTCCCCAAGTTCTTCCGCCTGGCGCTGGATTTCATAGCCCCATTCAAAAGCCTTGTCCGCTTCCTCTTTCAAAGTGCATCCGCTGTGAACAAGACCGCTCTGAGGAAGGTATGCAATGCGGGCATCTTTCTGTGCAACGCGCTCACCGCTGTCAGGTTCTACAAGCCCTGCCATGATTTTTATGAGGGTTGATTTACCTGCACCGTTGGCACCTGTAAGGGCAGCCTTTGTTCCGGTTGCAAGGTTTACCGAAACATCTTTTAAAATATCCCTGTCGCCGAAAGCCAGCGAAACTTTTGAAAACTGAATGAATGCCATATAAATCCTATTTCTGGAAGAAGAGAACCATTGAGTTTGAAGGAAGGGAAACTGAACTTATGTTTCTTCCTGTCTTTGCATCGTAGCGCTTTGTTACATTTCCTGATGTAAGGCGAATGCCGTTGTCTTCCCTCTTGTAGAAGAAATTAACTTCCTTTTCCGTTCCGTCAAAATGGAATGTCAAAACGCCATCCCACGAAGACTTGAGTTCTGCAGGAACAAAATACTTAAGTTCAACTTCACCGTTGCCTCTTGCACCAGATGGAATTACAGAAGGAACAAGTTTATTGAATCCAGACCATACCAGCTGATTTCCATCGTTGAAAGAAATTTTTCCGTAGTTACCGCTCTTGAAATCAGGACCAGACGAAGAGATCAATTTGTATTCAGACTGTCTTCGTTCGATTTCTTCTGCAATGATCTGTTCAGGATTTTTTCCGCCAAGGGAAGTAAAGTTGTACGACTTAGGCATTCCCTTTTCATCAGTGTATTTAACCACAATTGATTTTGTACTGCGGACAACAAGCTGAAGAGGAGTATTGTTAAAATCATATTCCTTATCATCTGTCTTTGTAACTCCGGAGTAAGGAAATTCAATTTCGAAATCAGGAAGAACAAGAGAAACCTTGCCGCTTGCAAATCCAGTATTGAACCTATAGGTATTGTTAAAGTAATCAAGGTCAATCTGCTTCTTTGAAATCATGGAACTGTAGTATTCAGGGTACCATGCACTGTTAAGAACTTCTTCTATGAGAGTATCAACTTCTTCCTCAGCACTTTCTGCAACTGAAGTTCCGTCTGCAACAACAACCTCTGCCTTCATTTCATAAAGACGGAGATTGTAACTGAAACACCAGCCTTCTGTTCCGTTTGATGTAAGAACATGAAGCCATTCGCCTTCAAGAGGAACTCCACCATTCTGAGGAGCAACCCCCTTCCCTTTATACATAGCCTTTACAGTTTCATTTTTTCTAAGGCGGTAAACCTGCTTTGATGTATTAACTTTGTCAGCACGAATTGGAAGACCGTCAATGGCACTCTTTGCGTATGTATTTTTATATTCCGCATATTTTTCTGCGCGCTTCACGGCCTTTGATTTTTTTTCAGGTGCCGAAAGCTGCCACAATGGAACTTCGATTTTTTCTTTTGTATCAGGCAAACCAATTACATATACTTTTGAAATGTTTGACTTAAGGTAGACAGGAACAACCGTACCGTCGGAAAGCTTGTGTTCATTGTCGTTCCAAAGAAGAACACCATAGCCGATGATTCCCGAACATGAAGTCATTAATATAGAAAATAATGTAATTAAAATTGTTGTCGATATCTTGTGATTGAATTTCATGATGTAAATAATACTAAAAAAAGGACTGTCTTTCTAGACAGTCCTTTTCATGTTTTTGATTATTAAACCTTAACTTTAAGCTGAAAAATTTTAGTTGTCGGTACCGAAGATTCTGTCACCTGCATCGCCAAGTCCAGGACAGATGTAGGCATTTTCATTAAGGCAGCGGTCAAGGTGTCCAACATAAATCTTAACATCCGGATGAGCAGCAGAAAGCTTTTCAAGTCCTTCAGGAGCGGCAATGATGCACATGAACTTGATGTTCTTTCCGCCGCGTTTCTTGATCATTGTGATTGCATCGATGGCAGAACCACCTGTTGCAAGCATTGGATCAACAACAATGATCGGACGCTGGTCAAGAAGGTCCGGCATCTTGCAGTAGTATTCTTCAGCCTGATGTGTTTCCTCGTTGCGGGCAAGACCGATGTGGCCTACCTTTGCAGAAGGTACAAGGTCAAGGATTCCGTTCATCATTCCAAGACCTGCGCGGATAATTGGGACAACCACCATCTTGCGTCCTGAAAGCATTGGAGTCTTGCACTTTTCAATAGGTGTCTTGATTTCCACATCTTCTACAGGAAGCTCGCGGAGAGCCTCGAATCCCATGAGCATTGTGATTTCTTCTACAAGCTTGCGGAATTCGTTTGTACCGGTATTCTCATCGCGAAGGCGGGAAATCTTGTGCTGAATGAGCGGATGGTTAAGGAAGAAAATATTTTCACTGTTCATTATTCAACATCCTTTTTGATAGAAGTTTCGCCAGATTCCGAACGGGCTGGGAGGATTGCATTGAGGATGATTCCCACAAGGGAAGCAACAGCAAGACCTGAAAGTCCGATTGTAACCGAACCGCAGTTGATGTTGATTGCACCTGCTGCGCTGAACTTGATTCCGATTGAAAGGACAAGGATGAGGGCTGCGATGATTACATTGCGGCTTTCCTTGAAGTCAACCTGGCTTTCAACGATGTTGCGGACACCTACAGCTGAAATCATTCCGTAGAGAACGATGGAAATACCGCCTACAGTTGCTGCAGGCATGCAGCTGATGAGTGCTGCGAATTTTGGAGAGAAAGAGAAAAGGATTGCAAAGCAGGCTGCAAGGCGGATTACACGAGGATCATAAACCTTTGAAAGTGTAAGGACACCAGTGTTTTCTCCGTATGTTGTGTTTGCTGGTGCACCGAAAATTGATGCGGCAAGAGTTGCAAGACCGTCACCAAGAAGTGTTCTGTGAAGGCCTGGGTCATCAAAGAAGTTCTTGTTTACTGTTGATGAAATTGCAGCGATGTCGCCGATGTGTTCCATCATTGTAGCGATGGCAAGCGGCATGATTGTAATGATCGAAGTGATGATGAGTGATGTATCAGGATTCTTGAAAATTGCAAAAACAGTGTCTTCTGATTTTACAGGAAGTCCGATCCATGGTGCATTTGCAACTGGACTGAAATCAACCTTTCCCATGATTGCGGCAACAATGTAAGATGCAATTGCAGCAAGAAGAATCGGAAGGATCTTTACCATTCCCTTTCCCCAAATGTTGAGGACAACGATTACAAGAATTGCAACGAGGGCGATGATCCAGTTTGTTGAACAGCTGTTTACTGCAGACTGCGAAAGCGTAAGTCCGATTGAAACAATGATAGGACCTGTTACAACAGGAGGGAAGAACTTCATCACCTTCTTTACGCCAAAGACTTTGATGAATCCTGCAAGGATGAAGTAAAGCAATGCAGAACAGGCAACGCCGAGACAGGCATAAGGAAGGAGTTCCTTTTCACCGTGTGGAGCGATTGCAAAATAACCTGCAAGGAAAGCGAAGGAAGACCCCAGGAATGCAGGTACCTTTCTCTTTGACACAAGGTGGAACAGAAGGGTTCCAAGACCTGCAAAAAGAAGTGTTGCCGAAACGCTTAATCCTGTAAGCTGTGGAACAAGAACAGTTGATCCGAACATTGCAAACATGTGCTGGATTCCGAGCACAAGTGTCTTTGGTGTGCCAAGTTCACGAGCATCGTAAACTGGACCTGTGATTGTTGTTTTACTCATAATTTAGCCTCTAAAAGTCCATTATACTACAATTTTAACTATTTGTTTATATAAAAAAACGCCCTGCCATTTCTGACAGGGCATAAATCTTTTTAGCGAGTTTTATTTGAGCACCTTCAGTGCCCTATTGCTACTCTGAATCCTGCAAAGCATGGGGCACTTTCCAGTGCCCTCACGAACATGCGGGCATGTTCGTGACTTTTGCTACTCCGAATCCTGGAGTGCATCGTAACCACTTTCTCCAGTTCGTACCTTGATTACATCTGCGATGTCGTATACGAAGATCTTTCCGTCGCCGATGTGACCAGTATACAAAGCCTTCTTTGCAGCTTCTACAACTTCCTTTACAGGAACCTTAGCAACTACAATTTCAACCTTGATTTTTGGAAGGAGCTGAATGTCAACTGGAACACCACGATAGTATTCGCTTGCACCCTTCTGCATTCCGCAACCCATTACGTTTACAACTGTCATACCTGTTACGCCGATAGAGTTCATTGCCATCTTGAGTGCGTTGAACTTGTTCTGACGGGTAACGATTACAACCTTGTGCATTGCGCTTTCAGTTGAACTTGGTGTTGTAGCAGGTACAACAACTGGAACTGCCTGGTCGATGCTGATACCAACTTCTGCAGCTTCTGAAAGTTCTTCTGAAGAATACTGAACAGAGATACCTGCATAAGAAGACTGGATTCCGTGTTCAAGCTTATCAAGACCAACGATTTCTTCTTCTGCTGTAACGCGAAGTCCCAATGTCTTCTTGATGATTGTAAACACGATGATCATTGCAACTGCAGTATAGGCAGCAACAGAAACAAAACCTGTAAGCTGAATTCCAAGCTGTTTGAATCCACCGCCGTAGAATACACCTGCACCGATTTCAGATGCGCCAGGTACGCTTGGGTTTGCAAAAAGACCAACTGCGATTGTACCCCAGATACCGTTGAGACAGTGAACCGCTACGGCACCAACTGGGTCGTCGATATGAAGTACATAGTCAAGGAACCATACACCGAAGATTACAAGAAGACCTGCCACGATACCGATGATTGCAGCACCAGATGCATCTGTAACATCACAAGGTGCAGTGATTGCAACAAGACCAGCCAATGATGCGTTGAGACACATTGAAACATCAGGCTTCTTGTATTTTACCCATGTGAATACCATACATGTAACTGTTGCAAGTGCAGGAGCTACTGTTGTTGTAAGGAAGATTGATGCAAGCTGTTCCAAAGAAGTTGCAGCGGCACCGTTGAATCCGTACCATCCGAACCAGAGGATGAAACATCCGAGAGCACCCATTGGAAGGTTGTGTCCAGGGAATGCGTTTACCCTTGCAACCTTTCCCTTTTCATAAGAGAATTTTCCGATACGAGGTCCAAGGAATTTTGCACCGATCAAAGCTGAAATACCACCAACCATATGGATTGCACAGCTACCTGCAAAGTCATGGAATCCCATCTGAGCAAGCCAACCGCCGCCCCAGATCCAGTGAGCTTCAATTGGATAAATCAATCCTGAAATGATTGCTGAATATACACAGTAAGAAAGGAACTTTGTGCGTTCTGCCATGGCACCAGAAACGATTGTTGCTGTTGTTGCGCAGAATACAAGGTTGAACACGAAGTTCGACCAGTCAAAGTTTGCATATGAACCGAAGAGGTCGAAACCAGGCTTTCCGATAAGACCTACAACATCTTCTCCGAGGAGAAGGCTAAAACCGATGAGCATGAATGTTACTGTACCGATACAGAAGTCCATCAGGTTTTTCATGATGATGTTACCGGCATTCTTTGCACGAGTAAAACCGGTTTCAACCATTGCAAATCCGGCCTGCATCCAGAATACGAGTGCAGCACCGATAAGGAACCAGACTCCGAAGAGCTGGCTAGACAAAGCAGACATTGCTTCTTCCATAAAAATAACCTCCAAAAAAAAGCGCGTCGGGGCCTAAAACAACTTCGGGGTTACATGAAGTTGTCCTATAAACTCCGACACGCCATTGTGCCAAATTAATTCAGAATTAATAATTATTAATTCTAATTTTTAATCCACAATTCAAAATTATGAATTGTGAATTATAAATTGATTTATACGCGGAAGAGGAGATCTTCGTAGCATGGGAAAGGCTTGTAGCTTTCACCAAGAAGTGGTTCGATCTCATCGTATACTGCGCGTGCATCAGCCATTGCTGGAACAACTTTTTCTGCATAAGCCTTAGCCGATGCAAGAGAGTCTCCGCAAGACTTTGCTACTTCGTGAACCTTTGCAAGTGCTTCCGATTTTTCAACAAGAGCATCTGTAAGGCTATCCAATGTAGCAAGTACTGAAGTTTCTGCCTTAGCCTTTGCACCTGGTACAACTGCCTTAAGGTCAATGACTGTCTTAGAAACATCAGACATGTATTTGTAAATTGCAGGGAGGATGTCCTTGTAGATCATTTCCTGCATTGTGTTTACTTCGATGTTAAGAAGCTGGCAGTACTTTTCGAGTTTAATGTCGTAGTGTGCTTCCATTTCTTCTTTTGTATAAACTCCCATTTCTGTAAAGAGTTTTACGTTCTTTTCATCAAGGTAGTGTTCAACTGCATCTGGAGTTGTCTTGAGTTCAAGAAGTCCGCGATTCTTTGCCTCAATCTTCCAAGCTTCGTCGTAACCGTTTCCGTTGAATACGATTCTCCAGTGTGCCTTTACTTCGCGAACAATAAGTTCGTTAAGTGACTTTTCAAAGTCTGATGCCTTTTCAAGTTCATCTGCAAATGTCTTGAGAACATCAGCAACGATTGCATCAAGAGTTGTATTTGGAGTTGCGATTGAAGCAGAAGATCCTGCTGAACGGAACTCAAACTTGTTACCTGTAAAGGCGAAAGGTGATGTACGGTTGCGGTCTGTTGAATCCTTTGGAATTGGAGGAAGAACATCAGCACCGATTGTCATCTTATCCTGCTTGTCTGCTTTGTATGGCTTTCCGTCCTTAAGAGCTTCAAGAACAGAGTAAAGTTCATCACCAAGGTAAACAGAAATGATTGCTGGAGGAGCTTCGTTTGCTCCAAGACGATGGTCGTTGCCAGCAGAAGCTACAGAGATACGGAGCAAGTCCTGGTTCTCGTCAACAGCCTTAAGGATTGCTGTAAGGAACAAAAGGAACTGTGCATTTGACTCTGGTGTCTTTCCTGGTTCAAGAAGGTTTTCACCGCAATTTGTAGACATAGACCAGTTGTTGTGCTTACCGCTTCCGTTTAGGCCTGCGAATGGCTTTTCGTGGAGAAGACATTCAAGACCGTGGCGCTTTGCAACTTTCTTCATAACTTCCATTGTCAACTGGTTCTGGTCAACAGAAAGGTTTGTTGTGCTGAAGATTGGAGCCATTTCGTGCTGAGCTGGAGCAACTTCATTATGTTCTGTCTTTGAAAGGATACCGTACTTCCAGAGTGTATCGTTAAGGTCTTCCATGTACTTTACGATGCGTGGGTTAAGGGCTGCAAAGTACTGGTCATCCATTTCCTGTCCCTTTGAAGGCTTTGCACCAAAGAGTGTGCGGCCTGTCATGCGAAGGTCCTTGCGCTGTGACCAGAGGTCATGATCAACGATAAAGTATTCCTGTTCTGGACCAACTGTTGTAGCAACATGGCTTACATCCTTTCCAAAGAGCTTGAGGATGCGCTTTGCCTGTGTATCAAGAGCTTCCATAGAGCGGAGCAATGGAGTCTTTTTGTCGAGAGCTTCACCTGTGTAAGAACAGAAAGCTGTAGGAATACAAAGTGTATGTTCCTTGATGAATGGGTAAGATGTTGGATCCCAAACTGTGTAACCGCGGGCTTCGAATGTTGCACGGTGTCCTCCAGATGGGAAAGAAGATGCATCAGGTTCACCCTTTACAAGTTCCTTTCCTGAGAATGACATGATTACAGTTCCGTCATCCTGTGGGTTGATGAATGAGTCGTGCTTTTCAGCAGTAACACCAGTAAGTGGCTGGAACCAGTGTGTATAGTGTGTCGCACCCTTTTCAATTGCCCATTCTTTCATTGCGTGTGCAACAACATTTGCAACATCAAGCTGAAGTGGTTCGCCATTATCCAAAGTCTTCTTAAGAGCCTTGAATGTTTCCTTAGGAAGACGATCTTTCATTGTCTTCTGGTTAAATACCATGCTTCCAAATAATTCAGGAACGTTTGTCATTTCATAACCCCCATTTGTGGTAAAATAAAAAGGCGCCGCTGATCTCATAGAATCAACGGCGCCTTTGTCGTATGACCTTACTCTACAGTAAAGCAAAAATTGTTTCTTGTATTTTTCGGAACTAAATCCGATTTTTAGATTTCAACTTCTCCCTGGAAGAGAACCTTTGTGTCACCTGTAAGGAACACATTCATGCCATCGTATGAAACCGTAAGCTTACCGCCGCGAACAGTAACTGTAATGTCTTCATTGATCTTACAGTAGCCGTTGAGGATGGCGGCAACAACTGCAGCACATGCACCTGTACCGCAAGCTGGAGTTTCACCGTTTCCGCGTTCCCATGTACGCATCTTAAGTTCGTTTGGTCCAACGACACGAACGAATTCAGTGTTGATTCTTTCAGGGAAGGCCTTGTGGTGTTCAAAGAGAGGTCCGATTGCAGGAACATCAACCTTGTCCACAAAGTCGCAGAATACAACTGCATGAGGGTTACCGATGTTAACGCAAGTCACATTGTATTTTGTTCCTGCGACATCAAGTTCTTCATTTACAACTGCATTTACATTGAGGGACTCAACCTTCTTTTCCTTGAGCACTGTAGGAATAAGGCTGTTCTTGAATTCAATGTATCCCATGTTGACTGTAACTGTATCTGTCTTGCCTGCAAGCTTGTAAAGCTTAAGTCTCTTTACGCCGGCCTGAGTCTTGATGGTGATTTCGGCTGTAGTTTCTTCCTTATTGTGGCGGTCTGCGATTCCGGAAATATTGTTGTCATAAAGATACTTTGAAACGCAGCGCATAGCATTACCAGCCATCTGTCCTTCACTACCGTCCTGGTTGAAGAACCTCATGCTTGCATCAGCCTTGTCCGAGTTTCCGACAAGAACAAGGGAGTCTGCACCGATTCCGTCGCGTCTGTTGCAAAGGCGAACGGCAAGTCCACCTGGGTTGTTGATGTACTGTTCGCGGGTATCGATGATGATGAAGTCGTTTCCTGTAGCAGACATCTTTGTGAACTTGACTGTCTGGCGGCTTGTACGAAGCTGGTTGATGTCGATGAGTTCAACATTTTCTGCGCTGTACTTTGACTTAAGGCAGTTAGCAAGGGCGTTTGCAGTATCGATTGCTGTAAGACATGGAATGTCGCGTTCAACTGCATGGCGTCTCATCTTTACAGAGTCGGCGCGTGGGTCCCTTCCCTTTGCAGATGTTGAGATTACATAATCGATCTTTCCCGAATCCATTACTGTAAGGAGATTATCCTTTGCGTTTTCATGGATCTTGTTTACAGTTTCAACTTCCATACCGAAGTCGCGCAAAGTTTCTGCGTTACCTTCCGTTGCATAAAGCTTGAATCCCATTTCGTAGAACTTTCTTGCAAGCGAAGGAAGTTCGTAGCGGTCTGTCTTTCTTACGCTGAAAAGGACTCCGCCGGAACGCTTCATGTTGTAGCCTGCACCGATAAGTCCCTTGAACAATGCTTCTTCCATTGTAGAGGCAATTCCAAGAACTTCACCAGTTGACTTCATTTCTGGTCCAAGGTGAGTATCAACATCCATAAGCTTTTCAAAGCTGAATACAGGAACCTTAACTGCAAAGTATGGAGGAATCCTGTAGAGGCCTGTTCCGTATCCAAGGTCCTTGATCTTTTCACCAAGCATTGCACGAACGGCAAGGTCAACCATAGGAACATTTGTAACTTTTGAAATGTATGGAACTGTACGGCTTGAACGAGGGTTAACTTCGATGATGAAAAGTTCGTTGTTGTAGATAAGGTACTGGATGTTTACGAGACCCTTTGTTCCGAGAGCCAATGCAAGTTCACGGGACTGACGGATGATTTTTTCGCGGATAACGTCGTTAAGGTTCCAGCTTGGGTAAACAGCGATTGAGTCACCTGAGTGGATACCTGTGCGTTCAATGTGTTCCATGATGCCAGGAATGAGGATGTCTTCACCGTCACAGATGGCGTCAACTTCAAGTTCAGTTCCCATCTTGTACTGGTCGATGAGGATTGGATTTTCAATGCCCTGGGCAAGGATGATCTTCATGTATTCCTTAACATCATCGTCGTTGAAGGCGATGATCATGTTCTGACCGCCAAGAACATAGCTTGGGCGGAGGAGAACCGGATATCCAAGTTCCTTTGTTGCGTTCAAGGCTTCTGCTTCTGTAAGAACTGTAAGTCCCTTAGGGCGCTTGATGTCCAGGCGTTCGCAAAGTTCGTCAAAGCGTTCGCGGTCTTCCGCAAGGTCAATGGCATCTGCGCTTGTACCAAGGATTCTGATTCCCTGATCAGCAAGGAAGTTTGCAAGCTTGATTGCAGTTCCGCCACCAAAGGCAACTACGACGCCAACAGGCTTTTCAGTATTGATTACGCCCATAACATCTTCTGGGAAGAGAGGTTCAAAATAAAGTCTGTCTGAAGTATCAAAGTCTGTGGAAACTGTTTCAGGGTTATTGTTGATTGTTACAACATCATAGCCAAGGCGCTTCAAAGCCCATACGCACTGAACCGAAGCATAGTCGAATTCAATGCCCTGACCGATGCGGATAGGTCCAGAACCAAGAACGATGATTGTTCCCTTGCCGGAGGCTTTCTTTGATGCAAGGTGTTCTGCAGCTTCGTTTTCTGCATCATAGGTTGCATAGAAGTATGGAGTCTCTGCATTGAATTCACCTGCACAGGTATCAACCATCTTGAAGCTTGAAGGAATGTGAGCAAGCTTGCCTTCCTTTACAAGGGCTGCTGCCTTTTCTGCTTCTGCAAGTTTTCCGCCTGAACCGATGATTTTCTTTCCGCTGATTTTTTCGATTACAGCATCAGGATATCCAAGGTTCTTTGCCTTTGCGTAAAGTTCTGTTGTAAGCTCTTCCTTTTCAAGCTGATGTTCCATGTTTGCAAGATTCTGAAGTTTGCAGAGGAACCACATGTCAACTTTTGTAATGTCGTGGATTTCTTCAAGAGACATGATTCCGCGTCTGATTGCCTGGAAGATTGCAAAGATTCTCTGGTCTGTACAGTGGGCAACGCGAGCCTTGATTGATTCGTCGTTTTCTTCTTCGAATACAGGAAGGTTAAGTGACTTAACGCCAACTTCTGCACCGCGTGCTGCCTTCATGATTGCCTGCTCGAAAGTCTGACCGATGGCCATGACTTCACCAGTTGCCTTCATCTGAGTTCCAAGGTCGCGCTTTGCATAGACGAACTTTTCAAACGGGAACTTAGGCATCTTGACTACAACATAGTCGAGAACCGGTTCAAAACAGGCTGCAGTTTTCTTTGTAACATAGTTTGGAATTTCATCCAGTGTATAACCGATGGCAATGAGGGCTGCAACCTTTGCAATCGGATAACCTGTTGCCTTTGAAGCAAGGGCAGAAGAACGGCTAACGCGAGGGTTAACTTCGATGACTGCATATTCGAAAGTATCAGGGTTAAGGGCAAACTGACAGTTACAGCCACCTTCCATTCCAAGTGATGAAATGATGTTGAGGGCAGCCGAACGGAGCATCTGGTATTCCTTGTCGCTCAAAGTTACTGCAGGAGCAATAACGATTGAGTCACCGGTGTGGACTCCGACAGGATCAAAGTTTTCCATTGAACAGACAGTAAGAACATTTCCCGCACTGTCGCGCATAACTTCAAACTCAATTTCCTTCCAGCCGGAAATGCATTTTTCAACAAGGATCTGATGGATTGGAGAACGATGGAGACCGTTGTGAGCGATTTCATCCATCTCTTCGTCGTTGTGAACGATACCGCCACCAGTACCACCAAGGGTAAAGGCAGGGCGGATGATTGCAGGATAGCCGATTACATTCTTTACGAAGTCATA
This sequence comes from Spirochaetales bacterium, assembly GCA_030526505.1. GTDB lineage: Bacteria > Spirochaetota > Spirochaetia > Treponematales > Treponemataceae > Treponema_D. Next base: position 26,888 of record JAUNCR010000008.1, on the reverse strand, counting down.
GGCATCTTCATATGTTGTTACAACCTTTGAAGGGATGCAAGGTTCGCCGATGGATTCCATTGTATCCTTGAACATCTGGCGGTCTTCTGCCTTGTCAATTGTTTCAGGCTTTGCACCAAGAAGCTTTACATTGTGTTTTTCAAGGAATCCTGACTTTGCAAGTTCCATTGAAAGAGTAAGACCTGTCTGTCCACCCAAAGTTGAAAGAAGTGAATCCGGTTTTTCCTTTTCAATGATTCTCTGGATTGTTTCCGGAATGAGAGGCTCGATGTAAATCTGATCTGCCATTGTGTGGTCAGTCATCAAGGTGGCTGGGTTTGAGTTTACAAGAACAACTTCAAGTCCCTGTTCCTTCAAGGCCTTGCAAGCCTGGCTACCTGCATAGTCGAATTCTGCAGCCTGTCCAATGATAATAGGACCAGAACCGATTACCATTACTTTATGTATGTCTTTATTAAGTGGCATAATTATTCTCCCGTTATCCTTAAGCTTCGTTAATCAACTTTACAAAATCATCGAACAAAAAGCTTGTATCCAAAGGACCTGCACAAGCTTCAGGATGGAACTGAACGCTAAAGGCAGGAGTGCTTGTATATCTTACACCTTCGCAGGTATTGTCGTTTGTGTTGATGAAGCTGAGTTCTGCACCGGCTGGCAATGTGTCGTTCTTTACGGCATAACCGTGGTTCTGTGTAGAAATGTAAACGCGGCCGGTTGAAAGCTGCTTAACAGGCTGATTTGGTCCACGATGACCGTACTTGAGTTTTTCTGTGTCGGCACCCATGGCCAAGGCAAGAAGCTGATGACCAAGACAGATTCCAAAGATTGGAACTTTCTTTGCAACAAGCTTCTGGATTTCAGAAATGATTCTTGTATTTTCTTTTGGATCTCCAGGACCGTTGCTGAGCATGATTCCGTCCGGATTCTTTGCAAGGATTTCTTCAGCAGTCATTAGTGCACTTACAGTTTCAACTTCAAGACCGCGTTTGAGGAGTTCGCGACGGATGTTTGCCTTTGCACCAAAATCCCAGAGGACAACTTTCTTGCCCTTTCCGTCCTTCATTGCCTCTGCCTGATCGTAGATTTTTGTTCCGTCACTCTTAACAGGAACAAACCTGTATTCTGCCGATTCAGTGAAAACTGTTGCTGCATCTTCTTCGATGGCACTGGCACTTCCAGTTACGCTTTCAACAGCCTTTTCAATTTTATAGGATTTGATTTTTTCAAGGAGGTCTGACTTCTTTGATTCGTCATTGAGGCTTGCAAGAACAGACTTTGCTTCTTCCCCTTCTCCACTTACGATCATTCCGTTCATGACACCAGATTCACGGAGAATCTTTGTAAGGGCACGGGTATCGATTCCTGCAAGACCGATGATGTTCTGCTTCTTGAGCCAGTCTTCAAGTTTTCCACCGCAGCGAAAGTTTGAAGGATCTTCACACATGTCGCGAACGATGTAACCTCTAACATGACATCTGTCGCTTTCAAAGTCTTTTTCTATTACACCGTAGTTTCCAATGAGAGGGAAAGTCTGTGTGACAATCTGACCGAAATAACTAGGATCTGTAAGAGTTTCAAGATAACCGTTCATTCCGGTTGTAAAAACTGTTTCACCTGTAATAACCCCTTCTGCACCAAAGGCGGTTCCTTCAAAAACGCGACCGTTGGCAAGAATCAGATAAGCAGTATTTTTCAATTTGGTCCTCCAATAATATTCGAAAAAATATTATACATTAAATCTGTTTTTCATTCATTCTCTTGAAGCAGAAATTGCACAATCCATCATCTGCACCAAGACTCATGGCACCTTCAAGGCTCAAATAACCCAATGAATCGGCACCAATTATTTTTGCAATCTCATCAAGGCTGTTGTTGCAGGCAATGAGGTTCTTGCAATCTGGAACATCAGTTCCGTAGTAGCATGGGGCAACGAAAGGAGGCGAAGAAATTCTAACATGAACTTCCGCAGCACCGGCATCGCGCACCAGCTGAACAATGTGACCGCTTGTTGTTCCGCGGACAATCGAGTCGTCAATCAGTATAACTCTTTTTCCCTTAACTGTAGTAGATATAGGGTTAAGTTTTATTTTTACCTTGTTGGTTCTTTCAGTCTGACCAGGATTGATGAAGGTTCTTCCGATGTACTTGTTCTTAACAAAACCAATGCCGTAAGGAATTCCGCTTTCCTCTGCATAACCGAGGGCAGCATCAAGACCGCTGTCCGGAACTCCGATTACCACATCTGCAGCAACAGGATGTTCCTTTGCAAGAGTACGACCTGCCTTAACGCGGGATTCGTGAACGCTTACACCGTCTATAATTGAATCAGGACGGGCAAAGTAAATGTATTCAAAAACACAGAGGGATTTCTTTTCCTTCTTGCAATGGGTCTTGATTGATTTGATTCCGTCTTCGCTGAACACAAGGATTTCACCAGGCTCAATGTCGCGGACAAATTCTGCACCTACAACATCAAGGGCACAGGTTTCAGAGGCAATGACATACTGGCCGTCTTCAAGTTTTCCGTAGCACAATGGCCTGTAGCCTTTTGGATCACGGGCTGCAACAAGCTTGTCGCCAGTCATGATTACCAGTGAATAGGCTCCTTCAATTTTAAGCATTGTGGAACTGATGGCACTTTCAATGTTTGCGCAGGTCAGGCGTTCCTTTGTAATAAGATATGCAATTGTTTCTGTATCGCTAGTTGAATGGAAGATTGATCCCTGAAGTTCCAGCTGCTGGCGGAGTTCGCGGGAGTTGGTAAGGTTTCCGTTATGGGCAACGGCAAGATTTCCGTTAAGGCGGTGAACTTCAATAGGCTGAACATTAGCGTGAATGTTTGCACCTGTTGTTCCGTAGCGCACATGGCCTACAGCCATTGTTCCTTCGCCAAGGGCAGCAAGACTTTCCTTTGTAAAGACATCGGAAACAAGCCCAAGATCCTTGCAGGAAGAAAACTCGCCTTCATTATTTACAACAATACCGCAGGATTCCTGTCCGCGATGCTGAAGGGAAAAAAGTCCAAGGTAAACTTTTGAAGCAAGGTCTGCCTTCTTATCTGACCATACACCGAATACACCGCATTCTTCGTGCAATTTGTTTTCTTCAAACATTTATTTAGCCCCCAAGCTTGCCTTTATGAGGCCTGTGAAAAGTGGATGAGGTCTGTTTGGACGGCTCTTGAATTCCGGATGGAACTGAACGCCCACATAAAAATCGTTTTCTGCAATTTCAACAGTTTCTACAATATAATTGTCAGGACTTGTGCCGCTGATTGTAAGGCCGGCATTTTCCAAAGTCTCACGGAAGTCGTTGTTAAACTCATAGCGGTGACGGTGTCTTTCGCTGATTTTTTCAGCACCGTAGCATTCTGCCATTTTTGTACCCGCCTTGATCTTGCAAGGATATGCACCAAGGCGCAAGGTTCCGCCCTTTGCAACGCTGTCGTTCTGGTCAGGAAGGAAGTCGATAACCTTGTACTGGTTGTCTGCATCGAATTCGCCGCTGTTTGCATTTTTAAGTCCTGCAACAAAACGGGCAAAACTGATTACGGCAATCTGCATACCGAGACAGATTCCAAGATAAGGAACATTGTTCTTGCGGCAGTAATTTGCGGTAAGAATCATACCTTCTATTCCGCGTTCACCGAATCCGCCTGGAACAATTACGCCGTCGAGTCCAGAAAGAACTTCTATGATAGTAGAATCATTTATTGTTTCACTGTCTATCCACCTGATGCTAACTTCAGCACCAAGACCGTAACCTGCATGACGCAAAGCTTCCGCAACTGAAAGATATGCATCGTGAAGCTGAACATATTTTCCAACAAGACCGATGGTAACTTTCTTATTAAGGTTGTGAATTTTGTCCAGCATTGCACTCCATTCAGAGATGTCTGCTTCCGGACTTGTAATTCCAAGGAGACGGCAAACAGTATCGCTCATGTGCTGCTTTTTAAGCATGACTGGAACTTCGTAAAGGCTTGGCAGGGTAAGGTTTTCAATTACGCAATCTTCCGCAACATTACAGAACATGGCAACCTTTCTGAAGATTGCAGGTTCAAGTTTTTCGTCACAGCGAAGAACGATGATGTCCGGCTTGATTCCCATGCCCTGAAGTTCCTTTACGCTGTGCTGGGTTGGCTTTGTCTTGTGTTCGTCCGAACCACTTAAGAATGGAAGAAGGGTTACATGAATGTAGATTGCATTTTCACGGCCAACTTCAAGTCCTACCTGACGGATAGCCTCGATGAAAGGCTGACTTTCGATATCACCTGTAGTACCGCCGACTTCTGTAATTACAACATCTGCATCAGACTGCTTGCCGACATTGTAGATAAATTCCTTGATTTCATTTGTGATGTGTGGAATTACCTGAACTGTTTCGCCAAGATATTCTCCGCGGCGTTCCTTGTTCAGTACATTCCAGTAAACTTTTCCAGATGTAAGGTTTGAATACTTGTTGAGGTCTTCGTCGATGAATCGTTCGTAGTGTCCAAGGTCAAGGTCAGTTTCTGCACCGTCTTCAGTAACATAAACTTCACCGTGCTGATATGGACTCATTGTACCTGGATCAACATTGATGTATGGATCAAGTTTCTGAGATGCTACTTTTAATCCTCTGGATTTTAAAAGACGACCAAGACTTGCAGCTGTAATTCCTTTTCCGAGACCAGAAACTACACCGCCCGTAACGAAAATGTACTTTGTATTTTTCATATAACCCCACAAAAAGAGAGGCCGCAGACAAAATCTCCTATGACATTCATAAGGAAATTTTGCATGCGACCTCATTGTCGTATACGGGATTGTATCCTATCACTTTCCGCTCTTTTTTTGAACGAGTTTCAGGATGCAATTCCGATTTTTACAACGATATTTAACTACAGGTTTGTATAGCCCATAAGATACTTATCGATTTCTCTTGCACATTCGCGACCTTCAGCGATTGCCCATACAACAAGGGACTGACCGCGCCTCATGTCACCGCAGGCAAAAACCTTGTCTACGCTTGTCCTGTATTTTCCTTCGTCAGCGGCAACAGTTCCACGCTGTGTCATTTCTGTTCCGAAAGCCTTTGCAGTGTATTCTTCAGCACCAAGGAATCCTGCAGCAACAAGAATCATGTCTGCCTTAAGTTCCTTTTCAGAACCTTCGATTTCACAGAGTTTTCTCTGACCGTCAACATTTTTGAATTCTACCTGAACTGTCTTGATGCCAGTTACATGGCCGTCCTTCTGATAGATTTCCTTGATTGTTGTCTTGTATACGCGAGGATCTTCACCCTGTGTAGCGATCACTTCCATCTGACCGTAATCTGTCTTAAGGACCTTAGGCCACTGTGGCCAAGGATTGTTTTCTGCTCTTTCAACAGGTGGCTTTGGCATCATCTCAAGGGCAACAACATTTGCAGCTCCAAGACGAACACAAGTACCTGTACAGTCGTTACCTGTATCACCGCCACCAACGATGATTACATTCTTACCTCTTGGATCCATATCACCAAGAGAGAATGGCTGTGCACCCTTTACAACTTCCTTTGTAACTGCAGTAAGGAAATCAACTGCAGGATAGATTCCAATTGAATCTTCACCGGCAACATTAAGTTTGCGTGCTTTCTTTGCACCACAGCAAAGTGCTACCGCATCAAAATCCTTAATAAGTTCTTCTGCCTTTTTGTCTGCACCAACATTTGCATTGCATACGAATTCAACACCCTCTGCCTTCATAAGGTCAACACGGCGGTCAATGATTTTCTTATCAAGCTTCATGTTTGGAATTCCGTACATCAAAAGTCCACCAACATGATCTTCGCGTTCAAAAACAGTAACGCTGTGTCCGCGGCGGTTAAGAAGATCCGCTACAGCAAGACCTGCAGGACCTGAACCTACAACCGCAATCTTTTTTCCGCTTCTTACCTTTGGAACCTGAGGCTTCATGTAGCCAGATTCAAAAGCCTTTTCAATGATGTAAAGTTCATTGTCATGGATTGTCACAGGATCCTTGATGTCCTTTCCGTTGCTGTAGTCCTTTTCCATGCTGATACAGTTACATGCCTTTTCACAGAGGGCCGGACAAACGCGACCAGTAAACTCTGGGAAGCTTGAAGTCTTTAAAAGCCTCCAGGCAGCCATGTCGTACTGCCCCTTGTAAAGTGCATCGTTCCATTCAGGAATGAAGTTGTGCAATGGACAGCCTGTTACCATTCCGCCAAGCTTGATTGCGCTCTGGCACATTGGCACACCACAGTTCATGCAGCGGCTTGCCTGCTTGCGACGGTCCTCATCGTTCAAAAGAACGTGCATTTCTTCAAAGTTCTTAAGACGAATCTTTGGATCAATCCAGTCATTTTCTATTCTTGTATATTTAATAAATCCGTTAGACATTCCCATTTGTTGCTCCTTAGCGCCATGGAGGGCGCGACATTAATCAAACAATGTAACCCGTCAGAACTGAGTGAAATCAGTTCTGACAGCATAAATAATTACAGGAGGTAATTTTTTATGCCGTAACCTTCTTGAAGGCTTCAAGCAATGCATCGTCGTGGCTCATACCTGCAGCTTCTGCAATTGCAATTTCCTTAAGGACCTTTGCATAGTCGTTAGGGATGATCTTCTTAAAGCTCTTGAGGCTCTTATCCCAGTCAGAAAGGATTGCCTTACCTCTTGCACTGCCAGTTTCAGCAACATGCTTTTCAATGAGAGACTTAACAACTTCAATGTCGTGTGCTTCCGAAAGTTCGCTCATTGTTACAAGCTGACCGTTAAGGCGCTGGTAGAGGTCGTGATTTTCATCAAGAACATAAGCAACACCACCAGACATACCTGCTGCAAGGTTGCGTCCTGTTGAACCAAGGATCACTGCAGTACCGCCAGTCATGTATTCAAGACCGTGGTCACCGCAACCTTCTGTTACGACTGTAGCACCAGAGTTTCTAACGCAGAATCTTTCACCTGCAATACCGTTGATGAAGGCCTGTCCGCTTGTAGCACCGAAACAGCAAACATTACCTACAATGATGTTTTCTTCTGCCTTGTATGCTGCATCCTTTGGAACAGAAACAACGATTTTACCGCCGCTCAAGCCCTTTCCAAGACCGTCGTTTGCATCGCCGGAAAGACGGAGTGTAAGACCCTTTGGAATGAAGGCACCAAAGCTCTGTCCACCGCCACCGATTGCATTAACAACGAAGCTGTCTTCTTCAAGGCTGTTTCCGAATTCTTTCTGGATTTCAGAACCAAGGATTGTACCAACAGTTCTGTCTGTAGAGCTAACCTTAACTTCGAAGCTGCCCTTTCCGCTCTTCTTAACCTTAACAAATTCCTTAAGGAGAATGCTTTCGTCAACTGTCTTTTCAAGTTCAAAGTTGAATACATCAGCCGGTACAAAGTGAGAAGCAGCTTCTCCACCAGCAAGGATGCGGCTCATGTCTACAAGGTTTGCCCTTTCGAAAGCACCCTTTTCCTTGATTCCAAGAAGTTCGCTGTGACCGCACATTTCTTCTACGCTGTGGAAACCAAGTTTTGCCATGATTTCGCGGAGTTCCTGTGCAATGAACTTCATGAAGTTTTCTACATATTCAGGCTTACCAGTAAATCTCTTGCGAAGTTCGCTGTTCTGTGTTGCAACACCGAATGGACATGTATCAAGGTTACATACGCGCATCATTGCACAACCCATTGTAATGAGAGGTGCTGTTGCAAAACCGAATTCTTCTGCACCCAGCAAACATGCGATTGCAACATCACGGCCGCTCATAAGCTTACCGTCTGTTTCGATTACAACACGTGAACGAAGTCCGTTCTGGATAAGTGTCTGATGTGTTTCAGCAAGACCAAGTTCCCAAGGAAGACCTGCGTGATGGATTGAGCTCAATGGAGCGGCACCTGTACCACCGTCGTGTCCTGAAATAAGGATAACCTGTGCACCAGCCTTAGCAACACCGGCTGCGATTGTACCTACACCAGCTTCTGAAACGAGCTTTACGGAAATGCGTGCGGCTCTGTTTGCATTCTTAAGGTCATAGATAAGCTGTGCCAAATCTTCAATAGAATAAATGTCGTGGTGTGGTGGTGGCGAAATGAGGCTTACACCTGGAGTTGCATAACGAGTTTTTGCAACCCATGGATAAACTTTCTTTCCAGGGAGGTGTCCACCTTCACCAGGCTTTGCACCCTGTGCCATCTTGATCTGGATTTCTTTTGCGCTCAAAAGGTATTCTTCTGTAACACCAAAGCGTCCAGATGCAACCTGCTTGATTGCAGAGTTCTTTTCTGTTCCAAGGCGCTCTGGCTTTTCACCGCCTTCACCAGAGTTTGATTTTCCATGGAGATGGTTCATTGCGAGAGCCATGCATTCATGTGCTTCCTGTGAAATAGAACCATAAGACATGGCACCTGTCTTGAATCTCTTTACGATTTCTTCAACGCTTTCAACATCGTCAAGTGGGATTTCCTTTGCATTTTCAAAGGCAAACTTGAGCATTGCGCGGAGTGTATGTGGATGAGCATTGTCATCAACAAGAGAAGTATATTCCTTGAACTTTTCATAGCTTCCAGTCTTTGTTGCTTCCTGAAGGCTGATGATGATTTCAGGGCTGTAAAGGTGATCTTCACAAGTTGGACCACGGCGGAACTTATGTACACCGACTGAATCAAGGTGTGTATTGACAGTAAGTCCAAGTGGATCGAAAGCCTTGTTGTGGTGGAAGTTTACATCTTCTGCAATTTCCTTAAGGCCGATACCACCAACGCGTGAAACTGTATTTGTAAAGTAAAGGTCGATTACATCCTTTGCAATTCCGACTGCTTCAAAGATCTGTGCAGACTGGTATGACTGGATTGTGCTGATACCCATCTTGGCAGCGATCTTAACGATACCACCGATGATACCCTTGTTGTAATCGTCAATTGCTGTGTGGTAATCCTTGTCCAGAAGCTTCTGGTCGATGAGTTCTGCAATTGCTTCGTGTGCAAGGTATGGGTTGATTGCACGGGCACCGTAACCAAGGAGCATTGCACTCTGGTGAACGTTGCGAACTTCTGCAGATTCAAGGATGATTGAAATTGCAGTGCGCTTTCTTGTGCGGATAAGGTACTGTTCAACTGCAGATACGGCAAGAAGTGAAGGAATTGCAACATGGTTTGCATCAACACCACGGTCGCTCAATACGATGATGTTGCTGCCGTTTCTGTATTCACGGTCGATTGAAACAAACACATTGTCCAAAGCTTCTTTAAGAGAAGTATTCTTGTAGTAAAGGAGTGAAACAACAGAAGTCTTAAGGCCTGGAAGATCCAAAGCCTTGATCTTCATCATGTCTGTTCCAGTCAAAATTGGATTGTTGATTTCAAGTACGGTACAGTTCTTTGATTTTGGTTCAAGAAGGTTACCGTCGCTACCAACATAAACTGTTGTATCTGTAACGATCTTTTCGCGGAGGCTGTCGATAGGTGGATTTGTAACCTGAGCAAAAAGCTGCTTGAAGTAGCTGAACAAAGCAGGATGCTTGTCGCTCATAACTGCAAGCGGAGTATCAACACCCATTGCACCAGTTGGTTCGATTCCATTCTGTGCAAGTGGAAGAATCATTTCGTTTACATCTTCGTAGTTCCAGCCGAAAGCACGGTACATGATGTCGCGTTCTTCCTGTGTATAAACAGGAATCTTCTTGTTAGGAATCTTAAGGTCACCAAGGTGCTTAAGGTTCATGTTGAGCCATTCACCGTATGGATAAAGGTCTGTATATTCTTTCTTTGCATCAAAGTCGCTGATGAGTTTCTTCTGCTTTGTATCAACAAGAAGAATGCGGCCTGGCATAAGGCGGCTCTTCTTTACGATCTGGCTTTCAGGAATATCAAGAACACCAACTTCAGAAGAAAGGATGAGTTCATTGTCTTTTGTAATGTAGTAGCGGCTTGGACGGAGACCGTTGCGGTCAAGGGTTGCGCCAACCACATCACCATCAGAGAAGAGGATTGCTGCAGGACCATCCCAAGGCTCCATCATTGTTGCCCAGTAGTGGTAGAATTCCTTCTTGCGTGGATCCATGCTGTCATCATGCTTCCAAGGTTCTGGGATACAGATCATGACTGCAAGTGGAAGTGGCATTCCGTTCATTACGAGGAATTCAAGAGTATTATCAAGCATTGCCGAGTCAGAACCAGTTGTATCTACGGCAGGAAGAATTTCGCGGATCTTTTCTTCGCTGAATACAGGAGATGAAATTGTTTCTTCGCGGGCAAGCATTCTGTCTGCGTTACCGCGGATTGTATTGATTTCACCGTTGTGTGCAATGAATCTGTTTGGATGTGCACGCTTCCATGATGGCTGTGTGTTTGTAGAAAAGCGGGAGTGAACGAGAGCAAGAGAAGAAACATAATCGGCAGACTGAAGATCATCATAGAAAGTTCTAAGCTGCTGAACAAGGAACATACCCTTGTAAACGATTGTACGGCTGCTCATGGAGCAAACATAAGTGTCAAAGCTTGTGTGTTCAAACTGGCGGCGAACTGTGTAAAGCATGCGGTCAAATGCAAGCCCCTTTTCCACATCAGCAGGGCGTTCGATGAAACACTGCCAGATAGCAGGCATGCAGTCACGGGCTGTTTTACCAAGAACATCCTGGCGAACAGGAACTTCACGCCAACCAAGGAACTTAAGCCCTTCCTTTTCACAGAGAGTCTCAAGCATCTTCATTGCCTGAGCCCTGATATAGTTGTCCTGTGGAAAGAAGAACATACCGATACCGTAGTCTCTTTCTTCCCCAAGTTTTATTCCGATTTTTTCAGCTTCTTTCTTGAAGAACTTATGAGAAATCTGCACAAGGATTCCAACACCGTCACCGGTTTCGCCTGTAGCGTCCTTACCTGCACGGTGTTCAAGCTTTTCAACAATGGAAAGAGCATTATCAACGATTGTGTGTGTCTGCTTGCCATCAATATTGACTACTGCACCAATACCGCATGCATCGTGTTCAAACTGTGGCTCATAAAGTGTTTTCATAATGTAACCCCTATTTCCGCAAAATAAAAAAGACGTTTTACAAGATTACAGGCCACCTTTAAATAGACAGTCTGTCTTCTCATAAAACGTCTTTGTTTCTGCATAATACTATTGAATTAAGAAAAATATTCATTGTAAAAATCGGATATTTTTCACCAGCATTTTCCTCAAAAATAAAAAAAAGAGACTGCATGATTTACCTGCAGCCTCTCATTTCATACACATATACAATGGAATCTATTACGATCAGTAAGCCTTTTCGTGAACCGGTCGCACGCCAGGGCGTGCTAACGAGTTTGCAGAGCAAACTCGCGCATGTAAGGATGCTTTTCTCAATATGCCTGTTCATGCACAGCGGCAATGGCACGTCCACTTGGCTCGTTTGCGTTCTTCCAGGCTTCGTCCCATTCAAGAGCCTTTGCTGTTGAACAGGCAACACCAGCTTCATGAGGAGGACACAAAGCGGCTGTTGGGCTTGGGAAAAGCTTTTCGTAGATTTCGCGGTAGAAATATTCTTCCTTTGTAGAAGGTGTGTTTACAGGGAATCTCTTTTCCCTCTGTGAAAATTCTGCATCGCTAACCTTCTGGTTTGTCATTTCCTTCAAAGTATCGATCCAGCTGTAGCCAACGCCGTCGCTGAACTGTTCCTTCTGTCTCCAGCAAACATCTGGAGGAAGAATGTCTTCGAATGCCTTGCGGACAATCCACTTTTCAATGCGCTGCTTTCCGTCCGGAAGCTTGATGCTCATCTTGTCCGTTGGGTTCAACCTCATGGCAATGTCGATGAATTCCTTGTGAAGGAATGGAACGCGGCCTTCGATTCCCCAAGCCATGAGAGACTTGTTTGCACGGAGGCAGTCATAAAGGTGAAGCTTGCTCATCTTGCGAACCAATTCTTCATGAAGTTCCTTTGCATCAGGTGCCTTGTGGAAATAAAGGTAGCCGGCAAAAAGTTCGTCGGAACCTTCTCCAGAAAGAACCATTTTGATTCCCATAGCCTTGATTGCACGGGCAAGAAGGTACATAGGAGTTGAAGCGCGAACTGTTGTAATGTCGTAAGTTTCAATATGGTAGATTACATCTTCAAGGGCATCCAATGCTTCCTGAATTGTAAAATGGATTTCGTGGTGAACTGTGCCGATGTAGTCTGCAGCCTTTTTAGCGGCGATAAGGTCAGGAGAACCTTCAAGACCAACTGCAAAAGAATGGAGCTGTGGCCACCAGGCATCCTTGAGGGAACCTGTCTCAACACGCTTCTTTGCAAACTTCTGTGTGATTGCGGCGATTACTGTAGAATCGAGGCCGCCGGAAAGAAGAACGCCGTAAGGAACATCGGACATAAGCTGAGCCTTGACTGCGCTTTCAAGTCCGTCACGAACCTTTGCAATTACCGAAGGATCAATCAATTCGCCCTTGTCATCAGTTGCGCAAGGTGCATCCTTTACAGCATCATAGCTTTCCCAGTCACGCTTGTACCACTTGGTAGGTTTTTCATCGCCAGACCAATAATAACATCCGTTAGGAAATTCTTCTATTGTAATGCAGTGACCTTCAAGAGCCTTAAGCTCCGAAGCAACATAATAGCGGCCGTCCTTATCCCAGCCCTGATAAAGGGGAACAACACCGATTTCATCACGGGCAATAAGGTACATGTCCTTTTCAGAATCATAAAGGGCAAAAGCAAAAATACCTGAAAGCCTTTCGATCATTTCCTCGAATTTTCCGCTGTCACGATATTTCTTATATAAAGGAAGAATTGCTTCACAGTCTGAACCTGTCTGGAATTCATACTTTCCAGTAAATTCACTGCGGATTTCCTTATGGTTGTAGATTTCACCGTTTGCAGCAAGAATGATTTTTCCGTCATCGCTTACGAGTGGCTGCTTTCCAGAAAATGGGTCAACGATTGCAAGGCGTTCATGAGAAAGAATTGCATTGTCGCCTGTATAAACACCGCTCCAGTCCGGACCACGATGACGAATCTTCTTTGACATATCAAGAACCTGGGAACGAAGCTGTTCCTTAAGTCCTTCTTCTACTGGTTTGCTTCCACTGGCAAGGTCAAATGCTCCAACAAATCCACACATATAAGTAACCCCCGTTTAAAATAAAAAGACGCTTTACACCGGGACAGAATTTAAAATACCGTCCATGCATAAAACGTCTTTGTTTTGGTTACTATATACCTTCCTTCGCAAGGTGTTATTGTAATTTTCGGAACTATTCTTCAATGTCCCACTTTTCAAGAAGGTCCTTGTCGCTTATGAGACCAAGGCCTGCATCAACATCGGAAACAAGATACTGGATTCTGTCCTTGGCGTCTTTTTTAACAGCAAGGATCATGCCTGTCTTGCAGAATTCCTTTGAATGACATACCTTGCCAACAAGCTTTTCATATTCAAAAGTTGTTGTTCCTTCATTGCCTTCATTTGTATTGTCAGTCTTCTTGCCGCTTCCCGGAAAAGAAAAAATGTTGCCCATATACACCTATCAGTTTTTGTATCTACTATATAAATATTTTAATAAATGAAATTCGAATTTTCAATGTTCTTTGCCGAGTTGTCCAACCTCTTCCTCTGTCAGTCCAGTGCATTTTACTACAAGTGAAACATTCATGTTGTTTGCAAGCATAATTTTCGCTGTCTCCACAGCCTTGTCGTGGGCACCTTGACTAATACCCTCTATTTTTCCCTGGCTCATTCCTTCTGTAAAACCATCGTCATATGCGTAGCTTTCCCGTATCTTTATTTCCTGTTCTATGGTCATATGTTCCTTCCTCCATTCGCGAAGGTTCTCGGTGGAATGAACCTGCTCCTCAATCGACCTTGTAAGGTCATCCTCCGCCTTGCTGTCGTAAAAAGAATTTAAGAAGCGCCCGCCTTGCGGGATTTCCTTCCTTTTCCCATGCATTTACATTGTAAAATACTTTATGGGTTTTGTCATTTAAGGAAATGGAATTGTCTTCAAGGCATGTGCTTTCAAAAGTATAAACAGGAAGTTTTTTATTGAACAGATCAAAAAGACATATAAAAAGAATATAGGATTCAGGAAGATTCAAATAGATGTTGCCCTTGTCCAAAAAGGAAATGTCCTGCAGTCCCTGGTAATATCTTGTCCTTAAACGAAGATCTTTTTTATTAAGGCATTGCATTTCCAGCGTAAATGTACGGCTGCTGTCCTTTACATTGACATCCAGCCGTATTCCTTTTGAAAAAGGATCAACCCTCAGGTCCTTTTCCCGTTCAAGGTAGGTTATTTTTTCGATGCTGATTCCAAGCATCCTTTCAATGAAAGGCATGCATATGGATTCATTCTGCATGACAGTGGCAAACATGAAGTTGTCGGTGATCTTGATTTCATCAGACATAAAAAAAACTCCGGTTATATAATAATACGGAGAACAATATCTCCATATATTATATAACCGGTAAAAATAAAAAATTGATCTTTTCCATGGATGAATTTCAAATTTTATTTTTCAATCTCCAACTTCTTGATCCTCAACAAAAGCAAGGATTGTTTTTCTAAACAAATCTTCACGCCTTTTATAATTCAACCCGCAATTCGTATTCTGATTCTTCAACCTGTGAATGATTTTTTCATAGCTGGCAGGAAGCTTTTCAAGCGTCAGGGAATAATACAACTGTCTGTCTTCCGCCGGAGCATAACTGCTATTCTTATAATATAGGCACACGACACCCATTCTGATTGCCGTATTCAAATTTTCATGCAGCTGAAGGAAAGCCTTTCTTCTTAACCATCTGTCTTTTTTGTAGTCCGAAAGAAGATAATTTATATAGCCGATTTTACGTTGAAGTTCCTGGGCACATTCATTCTTTTTGATTTCGTTTATTTTAACCAATTCTTTTGTATAAGACTCATCAGGATCATATAGGATTTCAGATTCCAGAAATGAAAATTTTCTTGCTTCATCAAATTTAATGAAATCGTCGGCACTTATGAAATCAATAAAAAGAATCTGAAACCAGCAGTCCCCAAACTTTATACAATGAAAAGGAATTTCAGGTTCCTGGTTTGGTCCAAAAAGTTCTTCCGCAGTGATACCGCTTTCCTTATTCTTCATGACAACAAGATCAATCATTCCGCCCATTTCACCAGGGAAGAAATCTCCTCGTGCCACACTTCCGGAAAGCAATATTGTTTCTATCTTAGTCTTATCGATTTGACTTACAAAAAGCTTCGCCTGTTTCTTTTGTTCTTCTATAAAATCGGCTTGCTGTTTTTGTATGGCTTTTTTATTTTTCATAATTACAACTACACGCCTTCAAGGCTTTAGTTATTGTTAAACCTCTTTAGGAACTGAATAGTTCTTTCTTCCTTTGGATTATTGATGAGTTCAACCGGATTGCCCTGCTCTACGATTACGCCGCCATCCATAAAGATAAGGTGGTCGCTTGTATCGCGGGCAAAAGACATTTCATGGGTAACGATTACCATTGTCATTTTTTCCTTTGCAAGATCGCGGATTACAGCAAGGATTTCTCCTGTAAGTTCTGGATCCAAAGCTGAAGTTGGTTCGTCAAAGAAAAGAACCTGTGGCTTCAATGCAAGGGCACGGGCAATTGAAACGCGCTGCTGCTGTCCGCCTGAAAGTTCGCATGGATAGCTGTTGGCTTTTGATTCAAGGCCCATCTTTTTAAGGAGTTCCATTGCAACGGATACCGATTCTTCCTTTGATTTTCCAAGGACGATCCTCTGAGCTTCAGTAATGTTCCTTAAAACAGAAAAGTGAGGGAACAGATTGAAGTTCTGGAAAACAAGCCCGATGTCGAGTCCGATTGCACGCTGGGTGTTTTTGTCGGCATAGATCCCGTTTTCAACAAGGTTTCTTCCGCAGATGTTTACTGTTCCGCCTGTTACAGTTTCAAGCTGGCAGATGCACCTGAGCAAGGTGGATTTTCCGCTTCCGCTTGGACCGATGATTCCAAGAACTTCCCCCTGATGAAGGGAAAAAGAGATGTCCTTCAGTACTTCGAAATCACCGAAAGATTTTTTAAGGTGATCAACCCTGATGATTTCATTATTTGTAGTAGTCAAGTTTTTTCTCCGTGTAGTCAAAGGCCTTAGAAACTGCCCAGTTCATGATGAAATAGAAAACGCCTGCAATGAAAAGAGGCATTACGCTTACAAGGGCACCGCTCTGGGTTTTTGCAACATGGAAAAGTTCTGCAACACCAAGAACCTGAATGAGTGCCGTATCCTTAACGAGAGTTATAACTTCATTTCCCATTGGAGGGATTATTTTCTTAACGACCTGAGGCATAACGATGCGGCTGAAAGTCTGTGTCTTTGTAAAACCAAGAACTTTTCCCGCCTCATACTGCCCCTGTGGGATGGACTGAATTCCACCGCGATAAATTTCTGCAAAATATGCCGCATAGTTAATCACCATGGCGATGATGCCTGCTGTAAAACGGTCAAAGCCGATTTCAAAAATCATCTGCGGTGCAAAATAAACGAAGATGAGCTGCAGCATCAAGGGAGTTCCACGAATCACAAGAAGAAAAAATTTTGTCACTTCCGAAATGACCTTGATGCGGGACATGCGGCCAAAGCAAATTATCAGGGCAAGTGGAACTGAAAACAACAATACAAGAACAAACACTTCAATAGTAACGCCGGTGCTTTTAAGCATTGCGGGAATGAGTTTGCTCAAGCTTAGATCTGAAATATATTCTGTTATAAATTCAATCATAAAAAAACAATGACTTTATAATTCATAACTCATAATTAAGAATTATGAATTATGAATTAAGAATTACAATTTACTTTCCAATCTTTGAAATGTCAGAACCGAACCAACTCTTTGTAATTTCTGCAAGAGTTCCGTCCTTTGCCATTTCTTCAAGTGCCTTCTGAACACTGTCGCGAAGAGCCTTGTTGCTCTTGCTGAAAGCAATACCGTATTTTTCTGGAGCAAGAGTTTCTTCAAGAACAACATAGTCCTTCTTTCCCTGCTGGATGCTGTAGTTGGCAACGATAAGATCCATTACAACGCCGTCGATGCTCTTGATTTCAAGGTCATTGAGTGCTGTAACATTTTCCTGGAATTCTACAACTTCCTTGAGGGAAGCCTTGAATTCTGTAGCGGCATCCATTGCATCCTGTGCAGAAGAACCAGCCTGAACTCCAACCTTCTTGCCGCTAAGGTCAGCAAGAGTCTTTATTCCGCTGTCTGCGCGAACAACTACAACCTGTGCATTTTCAAGATATGCTTCAGAAAATTCCATTTCCTTCTGGCGTTCTTCTGTCATTGTAAGACCGTTCCAGATACAGTCGATCTTTCCAGTCTTAAGTTCCATCTCCTTTGCAGACCAGTCGATTGGCTGGCAAACAAGTTCAAGACCAAGACGCTTTGTAACTTCCTTTGCAAGGTCAATGTCGTAACCTACGATGTTGTTGTCTGCATCGCGGTATCCCATTGGTGGGAATGAATCGTCAAGACCAAGAACAAACTTGTTTGACTTCTTTGCTGATTTTGCACAACCTGCAAGAGCAAATGCTGCTGCAACTGCAAGTACAATAGCTGCGATTTTTTTCATTTATATACCTCTTATAAAATGATTACAATTTTATTTTACACTCTTCTTGCAGAATGCCTTCATGTTGCGGATCTGAACCGAAGTTGTCTTTGAAGATGGAGCACCAGTTGTCTGGCGATGTTCAACGCATGCAACAGGAGAAAGGCAGTCATAGATATCTTCTTCGATAAGCTTTGAGCACTGCTGGAATTCTTCCATACAAAGGTCTTCGATTTTTGTAAGGCCTGCATCGATTGCTTTTCTTACTGCTGTAGCAGAAACAGTATGGGCTGTGCGGAAAGGCATTCCCTTGCGTACAAGATATTCTGCAAGGTCAGTTGCATTTGCAAATCCGCCCTCGCAGGAAGCAGCCATGTTCTCAACATTCCATTTTGCAGAAGAGATCATTGCTGTGAAAACCTTAAGGTTTCCTTCAACTGTATCAAGGGCTTCGAACAAAGGAGCCTTGTCTTCCTGCATGTCGCGGTCATATGCAAGTGGAAGGCCCTTGACCATTGTAAGAAGGTTGATCAGGTCTCCGTAAACCTTACCTGTTCTTCCACGGATAAGCTCTGCAAAGTCAGGGTTCTTTTTCTGTGGCATGATTGAAGAACCTGTAGACCACTTTTCACTGAGCTCGATGAATGCAAATTCAGTTGTAGACCAAAGGACTACTTCTTCGCACATGCGGCTCAAGTGACTCTGAAGGATTGCAAAGTCAGAAGTGAATTCAATGCAGTAGTCGCGGTCAGCAGAAGTGTCCAAAGAATTTTCTGTAACGCCTTCGAATCCAAGTTTCTTTGCAACCATTTCGCGGTTCAATGGAAGTGTAGATCCCTGAAGGGCACCTGCACCAAGAGGCGAAAGATTAACGCGCTTAAGGGAATCTTCAAGGCGAAGCCAGTCGCGCTTGAGCATTGTTGCCCATGCCATGAGATGCTGAGCCAAAGTTCCAGGCTGAGCATGCTGCATGTGTGTGTAGCCTGTAAGCAAAGTCTTCTTGTTCTTGTCTGCAATGCCAGTCAAAGTTTCAATCAATGTGATGATTTCGTTCTGAAGGCAAGGGATGATTCTCTTAAGGTAAAGTCTTTCATCCAAAGCAATCTGATCGTTGCGGCTTCTTCCTGTGTGGAGTTTCTTTCCAGGTTCGCCGATTCTGTCTGTCAAAGTTGCTTCAACAAAGGAATGAATGTCTTCTGCGCTGTAGTCGATTTTGAGCTTACCAGTTCCAAGGTCATTTTCAATTGACTTGAGTCCCCTGATGATCTCCGCACTTTCCTTCTTGCTGATGATTCCGCATGCACCGAGCATTTCTGCATGTGCAATTGAACCGTGAATGTCATCAAGAGCCATTCTTTCATCAACAAAAATAGAAGTTTCAAATTCTACTGCTGCTGCATCTGGACCTTCTGCAAAGCGACTAGACCAGAGAGCCTTGTGGTTGTCATCAGTATGTGTACCGTGTGATTTTGCTGCCATATTTTCCTCTATATTCCTATGAATTTTTCTTCATCCATCTTTCGATGCCGTTCTTAATGTCTTCATCAATGTCGTGTTCGATGCGGCATGCATTTGCTTCCGCCTGTTCCTCATCAACATCACAGATTTTCATAAGGAATTTTGTAAGCAGAACATGACGGGCATAGATTGACTCTGCACGCTTGAGGCCTTCTTCCGTAAGTTCAAGGGAACCGATTGGTCCGTCAGTAATAAAACCGTTTTCTGTGAGAATGCTCATGGCGCGGCTTACACTTGGCTTTGAAACTCCAAGTTTTCTTGCAACATCAACTGAACGGGCGATTCCATTCTGTCTCTTTAGAACAAGAACTGCTTCAAGATAGTCTTCTCCAGATTCATGTAGTTCTACCATAAAAACCCCTGATAAAAAAGATTTACATATTATACATATATGGCATTGAATTTTCTAGATAACCCTCATCCTAAAGAAACAGCAAGGATTACCAATCCGTCATTTTCTGCTAAACTGATTCCGTGGAAGTTTTGGAATTAATCGACAGGCTGCAGTTTACTCAAACCCTTTCAGTTCAGGAATATGAATTCATAATTTCAAAAGCTGAACAAAAGCATCTGGAATACGCCGCAAAAAAGGCTGACCAAGTCAGAAGAACTTTCTACGGCAACAAAGTTTACATCCGAGGCCTCATAGAAATTTCAAGCCATTGCAAAAACAATTGCCTTTACTGCGGAATTAGATGTGGAAATAAAAATGCAATCCGTTACCGCCTGACACCGGAAGAAATCCTTGAATGCTGCAGAAATGGTCATGCACTTGGATTCAGGACTTTTGTACTGCAAGGGGGCGAAGATCCTTTTTTCACTGATGACATTTTGTGTAGTTTAATAGAAGAAATAAAAAAAGCATTTCCGGACTGCGCAGTCACTCTTTCACTCGGAGAAAGATCTTTTGAAAGCTATGAAAAATTAAAAACTGCAGGCGCAGACCGATACCTTCTCCGCCACGAAACGGCAACTGAAGAACACTATGAAAAACTTCATCCTGCAGAAATGTCTTTTTCCAACAGAATGAAATGCCTTGAAAACCTTAGGCAATTGGGATTTCAAACAGGAGCTGGATTCATGGTTGGCTCCCCTTTCCAGACTGACGGCAATCTTGCCCGCGATTTGTTTTTCATACAGAACCTTAAACCGGAAATGTGCGGGCTTGGACCTTTCATTCCTCACAAGGATACTGAATTCAAAAATCATCCTGCGGGAACTTTGGACAGAACATTGCTTTGCCTTAGTCTTGTCCGTCTTGCAAACCAAAGGATTCTTTTGCCAGCAACCACTGCCCTTGCGACGATTTGCGACAACGGAATTCCTCTTGGAATTAAAGCCGGTGCCAATGTAGTGATGCCTAACCTTACTCCGGTTTCAGTCAGAAAAAACTACAGCCTCTATGACAAAAAAGCGGACAGCGGAAATCAGGCTGCAGAAAACCTTGAACTATTGAAGCAGCAGATAAAATCCATAGGATATGAAGTTGTGGTAGACAGGGGCGATTCACTTCAAAAATAGAAAAAGTCAATTTGAATTTTTCCAAAGAAATTCTATAATGTTACCCATGTTTAACCCAAAATCCATGAAGGCGGAAGAATTCATCAGCCATGAAGAGATTCTTGCTTCATTAAAATATGCAGACGAAAACAAAAATAACCTTGAACTAATAGATTCTCTTTTAGAAAAAGCCCGTCCAAAGAAAACAGAAAAAGGATGGCATTGCGAAGGACTTACCCATAGGGAAGCTTCAGTCCTACTTGCCTGTGAAGACGAAGAAATCAACAGGAAGATTTTCAGCCTTGCGGAAGAAATCAAAAAGGCCTTCTACGGAAACAGAATCGTTTTGTTTGCACCGCTCTATCTTTCAAACTACTGCATCAACGGATGCCTTTACTGCCCATATCATCTTAAAAACAAAAACATCGCAAGAAAAAAACTTACACAGGAAGAAATCGCGGCGGAAGTTGCAGCGCTCCAGGACATGGGCCACAAGAGGCTTGCAATAGAAGCGGGCGAAGATCCAAAGAACAATCCCATTGAATACATTCTTGAAAGCCTTAAGACTATCTACAGCGTAAAGCACAGGAACGGTTCCATCCGCCGTGCAAACGTTAACATTGCAGCAACTACAATAGAAGAATACAAGATGCTGAAAGAGGCAGGAATTGGAACCTACATTCTCTTTCAGGAAACCTACCACAAGGAAAGCTACGAACAGCTTCATCCGACAGGTCCAAAGCACGACTACAGCTGGCACACAGAAGCCCACGACAGGGCCATGGAAGCCGGCATCGACGATGTAGGCCTTGGGGTTCTTTTTGGACTTGATAAATACCGCTATGAATTTGCGGGACTCTTGATGCACGCAGAACATCTGGAAGCTGTTCACGGTGTTGGACCACATACAATTTCAGTTCCCCGCGTAAAAAAAGCAGACGACATTGACCCTGAAGTTTTTGACAACGGCATCAGCGACGAAATGTTTTTAAAGCTCATTGCCTGCATTAGGATTGCAGTTCCCTACACCGGAATGATCATCAGCACAAGGGAAAACGAAGAAACAAGGCGTCGTGCCCTTGTCTGCGGTATCAGCCAGATAAGCGGAGGTTCCCGCACCAGTGTCGGCGGATATACGGAAAAAGAAAGGCCCCACGATTCGGAGCAGTTTGATGTAAGCGACACAAGAACCTTGGATGAAGTTATCGGCTGGCTCATTGAACAGAATCACATTCCGTCTTTCTGCACCGCCTGCTACAGAGAAGGCAGAACAGGAGACCGTTTCATGTCCCTTTGCAAAACCGGACAGATTCAGAACTGCTGTCATCCAAACGCCTTGATGACTTTGCAGGAATATCTTACGGACTACGCAAGCAAGGAAACAAAGGAAGCCGGAGAAAAACTCATTGCAAAAGAGTTAACCAACATTCCCCGTGAAAAAACAAAGGAAATATGTTCCGCCCACATTGAAAAAATAAAGACATCAGACGAAAGGGATTTCAGGTTTTAAAATGAATACGCCAAGTTCAGAAAGGATTCACATTTCTATTTTTGGAAGCCGCAATGCAGGTAAGTCCACCCTCGCCAATGAACTACTTGGACAGGATCTTTCCATTGTTTCTGATTCAAAAGGAACAACCACCGATCCTGTAAGCAAGGCTATGGAACTGCTTCCCATTGGACCTGTGGTAATCACGGACACGGCGGGCTACGACGATGAAGGTGAACTTGGAGAAAAGCGCATCTTAAAGACAAAGCAGATACTTAACAAAACCGATATTGCAATTCTTGTAATAAACAAATCTGTTGGAAAAACAACAGAAGACGAAAAATTTGAAAAGCTCCTTCAAGGAAAAGGGATTCCATATTCGGTTGTATTCCGCGGCAAAGAATCCATAAAGGAAAAAACCGTTCAGGAAATCATCAGGCTTTCCTCGTCTTTACAGAACAAGAAGACAATTCTTGATGGACTTGTTAAAAGCAACGACACCGTAATACTTGTCTGTCCCATTGATGCTGCAGCTCCAAAAGGAAGATTGATACTTCCACAGCAGATGGTACTTAGGGAAATACTGGATCTTCACGCAAAGGCAATTGTAATTCAGCCGGAGGAACTTAATGAAACAGTCGGAATGCTGAATGTTCAGCCTGCCCTTGTAATAACCGACAGCCAGTGCTTTAAAAAAGTTTCGGAAGATTTGCCAGAGGAAATCCCCCTCACTTCCTTTTCTATTTTAATGGCCCGCTACAAGGGATTCTTAAAGGAAGCAATAAAGGCAGTCAGTGTCATTGAAAAACTCAAGGACGGGGATTCAGTTTTAATCAGCGAAGGCTGTTCCCACAGAAGGCAGTGCGGCGACATCGGCACAGTAAAGATTCCTGCAGCACTAAAAAAACTTACGGGCAAAAACCTTAACCTTGAATATTCAAGCGGAACAGCATTCCCAGAAGACCTTTCAAAACATTCTATGGTGATTCATTGCGGCGGCTGCATGATTACGGAAAAGGAAGTTCTATACAGGATGAAATGTGCACAGGATCAAAAAATTCCTTTCTGCAACTATGGAATCTTCCTTGCCTTTGCCAGCGGCATTCTTGACCGCAGCATAAAAATTTTTAAAAATAATATAAGCGTATGCGGAAGGAAAAATGACGCGCGGATTTTCCTGCTGCATGCGCATTTTTATTTTGTGAGGATATTTTATGAATTCATTGAACCAGGTAATCATCGAAGGAAATGTTGTCCGCCAGCCGGAAAAGAAAACATGCAAGAACGGAGCATCTTTCTGCAGGATCCCAATTGCAGTGAACAGATACTACAAGAATGCTGAAGGCGAATATGTTGACGATGTTTCATTTTTCGACATCTCCACATTCGGAAACCTTTCTGAAACTTGCGAAAAATGGTGTCTTAAGGGAAGAGGAATCCGTGTTGTTGGAAGACTCAAGCAGAATGTCTCCACTGATGAAAACGGAAAGAAAAACAGCCGCGTAGACATCATTGCTGAACACATTGAATTCAAACCGGTATTTAAGAAAACAGGCGACAAGGAAACTGAAGAAGCTGGAGCAGAAAGCGCTCCAAAGACTTCCGCAAGCAAGAAAGAAAAAATCAACATGCTTGCAGAAGTTGCTGCCGCCAACCAGAAGGAACAGGAGGAGGCAGAAGAAGAAGTCGTATTCTAGCGGCGGCGAGGGTTTCCGCCCTTACCTTTGCCTTTGCCAGGTTTGCCATAGCGAGGTTTGCGTCCATTGATGCCTTCGGCTTCTTCAAGTTCGCGCCTTGCATTGGCTGCCTGGTATGCTTCCATTTTTTCAGGATTGTAGAAACCGTCCTTCCAGTTGAAACGAGAACAGCCTTCTATATATCCATGACTCTGGAGAAGGTTAAGGAGACCGCGGATATCACCCTTAGTCACCTTTGTCTTTGAGAAGTCAATGAGCTGGCGTTTCCATCCCTTTGTCTTCAGGCTGTCCATCTTGTCCAAAAGGCTGAATGGAGCTTCTGGCATTACAAAGGAACCGTCGGCCGTAGAGTTAACCTTGAAGCCCATCTTTTCCTTATCGCTGAAATAGGTGAAATCATAATCCTTTGGAAGCTTGAACCTCATGCGGAAAAGAACCGGATATGAGAACACGCTTACAAGAACACGGGACCTTTCGTTCTCCGTTTCGAAGGTGTCGTTAAGGTTATGCTCAGAATTTTCAGCAGGAGGAATGACTGCCATAACATTCTGGTTTTCAAGGAAACTTACAGCCCACTTGTTGAAGGTATAAAGGTACTGGCCTGCAATCATGTGCACACCCTTCTTTCCCTTAAGGATATTGATGTGGGCAAGGTTGTTTACAACGAAAGTGGTGTAGCCTTTTCCAACAAGCTTCTCCAAATTTTCTTCCAGCTGTGGTTCCGAACCTTCAGGAACATAAGGGTCAAGCGAAATGATGACCATTTTCTTGCTGTACGGCAAAACAGGTTTTTCAGGCTTGTCCTTTACAAGAAGGTCATAGGTAGTCTCACAGTTGAGTTCGACAATAACGCGTACAGGATGCAGAGGTCCCATAAGGTGGGCGTCTGCAATTGTTGAAACTCCGACATAGAGTCCTTCCGGGAACCAGCTGAGTCCATTTTTATCAACAGGAGTAAGGTCAAGGACTGGAAGTCTTTCCGGTCCCGGCTGCTTCCTGAACTGAGAAAGATCAGGAGGAAGAACCCTCTTGTATCTTTTGGACATGCTCTTTGTCTGAAGAAGATAAACGCTGTCACCCTTCACGAATCCATTTGGAACATCGATCCATCTCTGGCCCTTTTCGTCCACTGTAAGAACGCGAACCTTGTGGCTTTCACGGCCGCTGTCATCCTGCTTGTGAAGGCGGATGCTGTCGCCCGGATCAGGATCATAGTCGCCGCCAGAGATTACTGCCATCTGGATGTCAGTGGCCTTTTCGCTTTCTGCGGCAATGTTTGCTGCCTGCTGTTTTTCTTCTGAAGTTGCAGGCCTCAACATGCTAAGTTTTCCAAGGTAAATGCCTGTTCCACCAGCCTGCTTTGGATTAAGAATCTTGGCACCGGCTTCTTCAACGCCTTCTTCAACAGACTTGAACCCATACCAGTAGTCGGTCTTAGATCTTGCAAAGTCTGTGGAAAGGATTCTGCGTCCTTCAGCAATTGCACCCTTCTTGTCGTTTTCCCAATGGTCCATTACATAGCGGTATGCGGCGGTAACGGCACCAACATACTCTGCACTCTTCATGCGGCCTTCAATTTTAAAGCTGTCCACTCCAGCCTGCATGAGTTCAGGAACCTGACCGATGAGTTCAAGGTCACAAGGAGAAAAATAATATCCTGTAGAAAGGTTGCCTGGAATTTCTGCATTGTAAAGACGGCGGCATGCCTGAGTACACATACCGCGGTTTGCAGACTTTCCGCCAAGATAGCTTGAAAAAAGACAAAGTCCGCTTTCACTTACACAAAGGGCACCATGAACGAACATTTCGATTTCCGCATTTGTCTTTGCCTTGATCTGCTTGATTTCCTCAAGACCAAGTTCGCGTGCAACAACAACGCGCTTGAGTCCTTCCTTGCTCAAAAGGTTTGCAGCGGCTGCCGATTCAACATTCATCTGAGTCGATGCGTGGAGTTCAAGGTTCGGACAGAATTCCTGGCACATTCTTACAACGCCAAAATCCTGAACGATGAGTCCATCAGGCCCGATTTTATTGAGGTAATTCAAAAAACGGTAAAGCCTTTCAGTTTCGTGCTCTTCACTTACTGTATTTACCGTAACATAGATTTTCTTTCCAAGGCGGTGAACGCTCTGTACTGCAGCTTCAAACTGGTTCCATGCAAAATTTGATGATCTTAGGCGAGCATTAAAGCTCTTGAGTCCCATGTAAACTGCATCTGCACCTTCACCGATTGCGGCGTCAAGTGCTTCAATATTTCCCGCAGGAGCTAATAGTTCTGTCATAAAGAATAGTATATAGAAAAAACTAATTAACTTCCATAATGACTGATATGGACACTTCCGCGCTTAAAAAAAAGCGCCTAAAATCTTCTGAGCGGACACTCTGAAAGTTTTATTTTGCTGCAAAGTTCCTTCATTCCGGTAGAATCAAAATAATCGGAAAGAACTTCTCTTGTAACTTTTGCTTCAGGACCAATGCAGATTTCATTGAAGAGGTCGGCATAATGGATTCCCAAGGTTCCGCAGACTTCCTTAAGTTTCAGAATGTAGTATTTTTTGATGTTTGTTTCTTCAACAAAGAAATGAGGCTCACCTAAATACTGATTCACATTATATGGAAGGGAAACAAGACGATATTCCTTTTCACTTATGAAGGAAGGGTGCTTGAACAAAGGTGAACTTGTTATAAGGCGGTTGAACATTTCCTTAATTCTGTCATTGTCCTTTTCACCTTCTTTAACAATGGCAGCAATTTCAGAAACGATTTCAAGACCATCAACATCACCTGAATAGCTTACCTTGCACAAAGGTGCATGACCTGCCTCTCCTATTTTGGCAAGATAGTCTTTATTGAAGGCAATGCAAATTCCCATGCCGTTTTTTGCATACCTTGCCCATTGAGCCGCATCGTCAGAATATTCGCTAAAACAGCTGGCATAACTTGAAAGCCTGTCAAAATCCTTTAAGTTTTCAGAGAAAAGGGATTCCACTTTTTCATGGAGAGAACAATCAAGACAGTTTTTAACGGCAGCTTTCAGTTTCTTTATAAAGTAGAGCATTTCCTGACTGTCGTTCATGCGCCTAAGATTCCAAAGCCAGATTTCACCGTTCGTAATGATTCCGCGCATGGCATTGAAGTC
>JAUNCR010000109.1 GCA_030526505.1 Spirochaetales bacterium | reverse complement strand
CGGGAATTGAAGTTCTTGTCTATCCTAAAAAATGGAAAAGCTATGTATTCCGCGCAAGCCTTGGCCTAGACCTTTCAAAGAAATTCCTTGACGGTCACAACGGTTTTGACAGTTCCTGGAGAGACGGAAAGGAATACGAATGTTACATAGGACTAGGATTACAGTTCTAGAAAAACAGGCAACATATTACTGATTGACTGTCATTCCATTGACGATAATTTCCGAAGCATAGCGCCTCCAGTATTCTTCAGGTTCATACTTTGAAAGAATACGGAGAAGGTTTCTTGCAAAAACCACCTTACCATCGGCTGCAGCAGACTCTGCAAAATTACAGAAAAGCTTCCAGATGTTGTTTTCATTACCCCACTTTACAATGTCTTCATAGCGCTGGCATTTTTCAAGAAGATCGCCGATACCACGGAATTCATAATCGTTGATTCTCTGGGCAACAATGTATTCAAGCTTTGATACGGCTATAATGCTTGCAAGGGATGAACACTTCAAGGTCTTTTCAGATTCCCCCACAGTCCTGTAGATTTCAGAAAGGTCAATGAGTGCCTTAAGGGCAAGGTCATTATTGCAGCGGTAAAGCAAAAAGAACTTGTCCACGGCTTCCTGAGAATCCATATCTATGATTCTCCTAAGCGAACGCATGAATGTCTTGTCGCTGTAATACTCGTTGTCGATTACAATCGAAAGGGAATACTTTTCAAAATCGTCATATTTTCCAAGATCGTATGAAAGGGATGCAAGGTCATAAAGAAGGTCATACTTTTCCATTGGCACATCAAGATTGACGGCGCAATCATAAGCTTCCTTCATATATCTTAAGGCTACATCGAATTCCCCTTCCAGCCTGTAAATCTTTCCAAGAAGATAGTCGGCTTCAGTGTAATGGGAATAGATTGAAATGTAATCGAAAACCTTTGAATAGCTGTTGTTAAAATAGTCCACCCCGAGTTTTTCCGTATGCGCATTAATGATTTCGAGGGCATCGTTATATCCAAGTTCCTTAAGTTCAGGAACTACACGGTCAAGTTCATCTCCGGCACGGCGAACCCTTGCCTTTTTGAGTGTATTTTCAAGAATATGAGTCTGCCATGCAGCATCCTGCTTCCTTATGGCACGGGCTTCTTCCGCATATTCAACGGCCTTGCTGTAATCATTTGATTCAAATGCAGTCTGGGCCTTCTTGTAAGAACGCCATGCTTCATGACCTTTCTGAATCCTGCGTGGTGCAGACTGACTTACGGCTGCAGTCAATGAGAACAACAAAACAAAAATGAATGCAAAAGACTTGAAAATACGAACTTTCATTATTTAAAGGGACTCCAACTCTTCCCCGAATACATTATCGGCATCTTTTGAGTCAATTGTTCGCACTATTTTTCCTTTTTTGAAAATAATGCATTTATCCTTTCCGCCTGCAATGCCAAGGTCGGCATGCTTTCCTTCGCCAGGACCGTTTACAACGCAACCCATGATTGCAATTGTTACTTCCTTGTCCATGGCAAGGAGCCTGTTCTGCCAGCGGTCAACGAACGAATGTACGTCAAAACCAAGCCTTCCGCAGCGAGGACAACTAACGATAGTTACGCCACCCTTCCTTAATCCGCATTCATGCAAAATCTCACGACCGGTAATTACTTCGTTTTCCGGTGCAGAACTGAGGGAAACTCGTATCGTAGAACCGATGCCTTCCTTTAGAAGATGGGTAAAAGCCATTGTAGACTTTACGATACCGGTAATCAAAGGCCCCGCTTCAGTAACCCCGATATGGAGGGGAACATCACTGACCTTTGCAAACTCTTCATTTGCTTCGATTGTTTCTTCAACAGAGCTAGCCTTCATGCTGACAACATAGTTTGTAAATCCAAGGCGTTCAAAAACTTCGGCTTCCCGCAATGCGGTTTCCGCAAGGGCCTTTGCACGGGTCATGGTTCCGTCAATTACCTTTTCTTCCAGGTCTTTTGGCAGGCTTCCGGTATTAACACCGATTCTGATGGCTGCATTCTTTTCCTTGCAGGCATCAACAACAGCCTTTACACGGTCTTCGCTTCCAATGTTGCCCGGATTGATTCTGATTACGGGGACAGTCCCCTTAAGGCATTCCAATGCAAGCTTATAGTCAAAGTGAATGTCTGCTACAAGGGGAACATCAGTATGGGACTGGATTACGCACAATCCCCTTGCACTTTCCATATCAGGAACTGCAAAGCGGATTATGTCGCATCCAATTGATTTTAAGGTATTGATTTCTTTTAGAATGGACTGAAGCTTATCTGAACCTTCAGTTACATCGGTGATGCCGTCCTTCCACATGGTCTGGACAGTCACAGGATTTTCACCACCAACAAGGATTTTTCTGATTCCGTTTGCCCCACCAACAGTAACAACGCGGGGTCTTTTAAATAATGAAGCCATGTCTCCATTATATCACTTATTTACCGCATTTGTCACAGCCACCGCACCCAGAGGAACTGCAGCCCTTGGCATCATCAATGGCTTTATCGGTAAGTTTCCTAAGTTTTCTCTTTATTGTATTTTCAACAGTTTTTTCAACAACAATAAACAGCAGTAACAGGATGAACATTGTAGACCAATAGCCCCTGCCTTTTGAAGCAAAGTAGTTTCCAAGGATATTTACAAGCAAAGCCACAACATAGGCAAAGCAGCACTGCCAGGTGATGGCAAAGGCTGTCCAGCGGGCACTGTTCATTTCGCGGCGGATGGCTCCCATTGCGGCAAAACATGGAGCGCATAAAAGATTGAATACAAGGAAAGCATAGGCAGTGACCGGAGCAAATACATTTTCAAGATTTCCATATACATTGCCGTTCTGACCATAAAGGACTCCAAGAGTGCTTACAATGTTTTCCTTTGCCAAAAGTCCGGTAATTGTTGCTACAGTTGCCTGCCATGTGCCAAATCCAAGTGGAATGAAAATCCAGCTTAAAAGGTGACCAAGACGGGCAAGAATCGAACAGTCAATGTTTTCTTCCGAAACCATGAACCATTTTATTCCTTCAGAACCGATAGAATACCCAAAATTGCTCAAGGACCAGACAACAATGGTAGAAACCATAATGATTGTGGATGCCTTGACCACGAATTCCCTGCACCTGTCCCATGTAGTACGGAAAACATTTTTTGCCGGAGGAAGGTGATATGGAGGAAGTTCCATTACGAAAGGAGAATTCTTTCCCTTGAACATCCTGAACTTCTTAAGAACAAGTCCAGAAAGAATGATTGCAGCCATTCCTACAAAATAGGCGCTTGTACTAACCCATGCCTGACCACCAAAGATGCTTCCTGCAATAAGTGCTATGAAAGGAACTTTGGCACCGCATGGAATGAAAGTTGTAGTTATGATTGTCATGCGCCTTTCGCTTTCATTTTCGATTGTACGGCTTGCCATGATGCCTGGAACTCCACATCCGGTTCCAACAAGAATCGGTATGAAGGATTTTCCGCTGAGTCCTATTTTCTTGAACAGCCTGTCCAGAACAAAGGCAATGCGGGACATATATCCACAGGCTTCCAGGAATGAAAGGAAAAGGAAAAGAACGAACATCTGAGGTACAAAACCAAGGACACTGCCCACCCCGGCAATAATTCCGTCAACAATAAGAGCCTTAAGCCATTCCGCTACATGCCAGGCATTTAAGGCGTGAGTTACAAAAGCAGGAATGCCATTTTCACCAAAAAGGGTTTCATTCACCCAGTCTGTTGCTGGAGTTCCGACTGAAACCATGGAAATGTAGTAGACGAAGAACATTACGAAAGCAAATACAGGAAGTCCAGTAATCTTTCCGGTTACAATGAAGTCAATTTTATCTGAAAGAGTAAGGCCGCTCTTGTTTTTCTTTATGTAATATGGGCTGATGGCATCGCAGACATAGTTATACCGTTCGTTGGTAATGATGCTTTCGCTGTCATCTTCCAAAGCATTTTCCGTTGCCTCAATGTCCTTTTCAATATGGCAGAGGATTTTTTGATCTATGTTCAGTTCTTCAATTACCTTCTGGTCGCGCTCAAAAATCTTTATGGCATACCAGCGCTGCTTTTCATCTTCCATTTCGTGAACGCAGGCCTCTTCAATGTGAGCAAGAGTATGTTCCACTTCTCCGCTGAAAATGTGCTTAGGAACAAAACTACCGGTTGCAGCAACTTCCACAGCAAGTTCGGCTGCTTCCATGAGTCCGGTTCCTTTAAGGGCTGAAATCTCAACGATTTTGCACCCCAGTTTTTTTGAAAGTTCATAGGTCTTTATGATGTCACCGCGATGGCGCACAACATCCATCATGTTCAGGGCGATTACAACAGGAATGCCCACTTCAACAAGCTGGGTTGTAAGATAAAGGTTTCTTTCAAGATTTGTCGCATCAACAATATTCAGGATAACTTCCGGTCGTTCATGCAAAAGATAGTTTCTTGCAACCACCTCTTCCATTGTGTAAGGACTCAATGAATAGATTCCAGGAAGGTCGGTTACAATTACATTATCAAGGACTTTTACGCAGCCTTCTTTTTTTTCAACGGTTACACCAGGCCAGTTTCCAACATACTGGTTCTGTCCTGTCAATGCATTGAAAAAAGTTGTCTTTCCGCAGTTTGGGTTTCCCACAAGGGCAATTCTTGTTTTATATGATTCTTTGGCAGCCATTAAAACACCTACTCAGCAATCTCAATCATTTCGGCATCTGCCTTTCTTAAGGAAAGCTCATAGCCCCTGACAGACAATTCCATAGGATCCCCCAAAGGAGCAAGCTTACGAAGATGGAGCTCAACTCCCTTTGTAATGCCCATGTCCATTATTCGGCGGCGCAATGCACCTTCACCGTGAACCTTTATAACCTGGGCTTTCTGTCCTGTCTTCATGTCTTTGACTGTCTTCATACCAAGGGAATTATACAACTCTAATAGAGGTTAGTTAAAGATAACTGGCACATAAAAAAAACTCCAGCAAATTGACTGGAGTTTAGTTAGATCTTAGTCTTCGTAGCGAGATACAATTTCTGGTTCTTCAAAACAGAGGCGAACCCTTGGAAGCGACTTGATTTCAGTATATGTGTCCATCATCCAGTCGCCGTTTGGATCATTGTCATAATCCTTTGAAGGAGTGTCGTTAAGACCGCTTGCAGGAGGAGCAAAAATGTTGAGTTTCATGTCGCACGGACCTGTCAAAGCCTTGTCGTAGAACAATGTCATCATGTCCACGCATTTAACGCCAGGAGCCTTGTAGAACCAGTAACCCCCAAGTTCAAGCATAAGGTTCTTGTCAAGAAGGTCATCGTCAAAATAAACTTCTGCAAATACAGGCTGCTTTTCAAAGTGAAGGTCCATGGAAAGTCCTTCGCTGTCTTCTGCACTTCCCCAGCGGAGCTTGCATGGAAGCTCAACTTCACCGTCAGCAACGATAGGCTGGCTGTAGAATGGCTTATGGAGCTGATCACGGTACATGGCTAGCATCGGCTGCTCGATACCTACATCGCTGTTGTTTGGATCCGTAATTTCAAGTCCAAGGCGTCCGTCATCTCGGAACTGATAGAAGGTAAAGGCTGTAAGCCAGTGTTCAGGATCCTTTTCAAGACGGTTCATAAAGTGCCTCATCATGTTGGACTGAACGAAAGCACCTGTAACATCACCATCACCGTTAAGTTCAGAAAGAATGAAAGGCTTGTCCATTCCAGTGATTTCGCGAAGGCGGTGCAAAGTGGCCTTAGCCTGGTCATAAACTTCATCTACATCGTAGCAGGCAAAGTCATTTCCGCTGCCCTTTTCACATACAGTAACAGGCCAACCCCAGTGAAGTGAAAGATAGTGGTCACCTGACCAATAGTCACAGATTTTATGAGCCTCAAGGAAGATGTCTTCCATCTCTACCTTTCCTTCTTCCTTCATGTACATACCAGCACAAAGGATTGTCTTTACATTAGGAGCATATTCCTTAAGGATCTTTGCAAAGCGAACAAAGAAGTCTGCAATAGTCTGATAGTCTGCGCGGCGGTTAAAGCAGAACCAGGTGCCTGTACATTCATGGTTGATGCGAAGGAACATTCTTCCATATGGACGAAGATCCTTTGCAATTCCAATAAGGTATTTGTCTTCAAGAGTTGGGTCGATTGTCAATGTAAGGACAACATCCTGTCCACGACGGCGGATTTCCTTCATGTAGTTGAAAGGTTCGGCTTCACGGTTTCCGTTGATACCGCCAAGGTATGGAAAATAATCTTCATAAGGGAAATTCCATGCACCACCGGCCTTGTTATCAGGCAAGGCAATTGAAGCACGCTGTGGCCATATGTCATCCTTTGGATAGTATGTATACATAAGGCTGATTCCACGGTGAACTTTCTTCATCTTCCTAAGGATGTAATCCTGGTTAACATAGAAACTTCTTTCGCTTCCATCACCCATATCAAGGGCACAACTTGCACTTTTAAGCAGAACCTTGTTTGATTTCATAGCTGAACTCCGAACATAGTATAATTGATTATTATAATGTTATTTTAATTCATTGTACCTTTAAAGCATATCAGTTTTTTTATAATTATAGTATTAAATGTCTTTTTAAACGAAAAAAGCCGCCGGAATAAACTCCAGCGGCCTTAATTTAGTCTTAAATTAAACTAAATTAGCAAACGATCATTGAGAATACCATTGCGAACAAAGCAACTGTTTCACAAAGACCAACTACCATGATGTACTGAGAGAAACCCTTTCCTGTTTCACCGAGGGCATCTGAACCTGCAGCACCAGCCTTTCCCTGAGCCATAGCAGAGAATGCCATAGCAAG
>JAUNCR010000108.1 GCA_030526505.1 Spirochaetales bacterium | reverse complement strand
GGATTTTCAAAACCATTTGTGGTCAAAAACATTAATGGAATAAATTATCTTTTTGCCGACAAATATTACACTGCAAAAATAAGCATTGAAAATAGAATTGGAAAACTCTTTCCTGGTTTGAAGCAATGGAAAAATTATGAGGCAGATAAATCTAATCTAATAAAAAAATTCGAAGAGAATACATTCAGTAAAAAAACTAACAGTGGAATTAAAATAAATTCCAAACAGGCTGACGCAATTCTTTTGGGACAGAATGCAAACCTTGTATTGACTGGTGGCCCAGGAACTGGAAAAACAACTGCCATCTGCTTTCTCCTTTGGACTTTGATGCAGAATAATGATAGTGATGGAATGTCATATTGCGACTATGAACTTTTTCTAGCTGCTCCAAGTGGTAAGGCTGCGGAACGAATGAAGGAAAGTATTTCCGGTTCCCTTTCGGCTTTCAAACCTGAATTCCTGAAAAAGAATCCTGAAATTGAAGAAAAACTAACCTGTACGGATTCCATGACCATTCACCGACTCCTTAGTTATAATCCAGGCACAAACGGTTTTTACTACAATTCAGAAAATCAGTTTGATAAAAAATCTATATTTATCATTGATGAAGCAAGTATGATTGATATTCATCTCTTTAAATGTCTGTTGGAAGCTATTCCAGACGAGGCAAGAGTTTTTATTCTTGGAGATAAAGATCAGTTGCCTTCGGTGGCGGCGGGAGCAGTTTTAGGAGAAATCCTTGCACAGAAAAAAGATAGTGTCGTGGAACTTACAGAAACAAAGAGGTTTGATATCAATTCTCAAGTTGGTGAATTGATGAAGGAACTTCAGTGTGATTCTGAATTTCCAGAAGATATGGCTAAGTATGGAAAATGGCTTGCAGAAGCAGACGAGTTTCAGTTCTCTCGAAACGACGAGCTTAAGACGAACCCTGTTTTTTTCTATTCGATAAAAGAACCGGATTCAGCTTCAGAGAAGAATGTTCTAAAAAAGAGTGATCAGGTTAAAGTCATTGCAGATAAATGGAGCAAGACATTTTGTGAAGATTTGACGAAAGTGTCCTCTTTGCCTGTTCGCTCTGAGATTTCTGTGGTTCAGTTAAAAAGCCTGTGGGGACTGGCAAATGAAGCAAAAATCCTGTGTGCGGAAAGAGAAGGTATTCGTGGTGTAAAAAATATCAATGAGGTTATTTCTAAAAAAGTCTGTGAGGCAAACAGTATTAAAATGGATGCTGACGGATATTTTGCAGGACAGCTTCTGATACTTACAAAAAACCAGAAGATGTTCCGCCTGTACAACGGGGATACAGGAATTGTTGTAACCATAGGTGATGAAGGGCTGAAATACATCATGGTGGAAAAGAAGTCTATGGATAAAAATGATTCTGAAAATGAAACCAACGAAGACTCAACCATCTTCAGGATCGGAGATTTCATATTTTATCCAATAAACCTGTTGCCAAAAGATTCCCTTGAAACTGCATATGCCATAACAATTCACAAGTCTCAGGGATCCGGCTATAAAAACATCATGATATTCTTGCCCGAACAGGAAGGTCATCCTTTGCTGAACCGCCAGATTGTCTACACCGCAGTAACCAGAACCGAAGGCAACACCTACCTGGTTGCCACAAAGACTTCCCTGAATTACGCAAAGCGAACATTGATTTCCCGAGACACCATGATTCAGTTGTGTGTGGAAACAGCGTAGCCTTTGATCGGGTCGGCTACATTATCTATGGCTGTAGGTTTTCAATTACAGAACCTTTGAAAGTCCTTCTGCCAGCTGATGGTTTTCAAGACTGTGGACGCCTTCAACCATTGCGATGCTGTCGGAAAAAAGTTGTCTGAACAAAGGGCTGTAATTGTGGTTTTCATCGTAATGGAAGGTTGCATCCTGCAAGCCGAAGATGCCGGAAGCATCCTTGAATGAATCGTCAAGTTCATACTTTTCAAGTTCCTTCCATTTGGCGATGACTGATTCTTCAATGTGAATTGGTTTCCCGCTGTCACGGTCTTTCAGAAGTGTGATTTCAACAGAAGGAATCATGCACGGATTTATGGCGATTTTCTTTACTGGCTTTTTGCAGCATAATGTGTAGAATCCGCCCAAGGATGCGCCGATTAATATCTTTATGTCATGCTGGTCTACAAGTTCTTCAATGTATTTCTGTGTCTCTTCCACTGAACTATGGAGTTTTGGAAACGGAAAGGAAATCACATTGTAATCCTCCTTGTCCTTAAAAAAATCCACCAGGCCTTCGTAAGTTCCTCCCTTTGGATTTCCGTTAAAACCGTGAACATAAAGAATGTTTGTCATTTAAGGCTCCTTGTCATTATCAATTTCGCACTAATAAGATAGTAATTATTTCCCATTGCACCAAGTATGCTGAAGTAATTGGATGCCGTCAGGCATCCCCAATCCGTGTGACAAAAAATTACTTATGTCCAGAAACCCATTTTAAGGCTTTCACCGCCGGTTGAGTTCCATTGCATCTTCTTTTCTTTCTGCAGCGTCTTGAACTCTTTGATGATGTAATCGGAGTTGATGTCATCAGGGTTCATGAAACGAATGCGGCTTGAAAGTGCCCCAAAGTCACCAGGGGTAACGCTTTTACAATCGTCAAGTTCTTCAACCTGTGCATCGGAAAATTCCCAGGCGCCAAAGTAACGGTCAAGCATTGTCCTGATTCCTTCGATTTTCATTGGCTTGAATTCGACCATTATGTGGAACCTGCGCTGCATTGCATTGTCCATAAGGTTCCTTAGGTTCGAAGTGCAAATGAGGATCCCCGAGAATTCTTCCATCTGAGTCAGGAACTCATTTACTGTAGACCTTTCCCAGCTGTTGATAGCCTTATTTCTGTCCGTGAAGAAAGAATCTGCTTCGTCAAAAAGAAGGATGGCCCCTGAAGATTCTGCTTCTGAAAAAGCATTGCGAATGTTCTTTTCGTTTTCGCCTACGAATTTTCCGAAGATGTCGCTAGGTCTTTTCAGGATAATCTGCTTGCCGAGTTTTTCTGCAATGTAACGGGCCAGTTCTGTTTTTCCCGTGCCGCTCAGGCCGTAGCAAAGAATCCTGATGCCCGATTCTGTTCCCTTGTTCTTTTCTGAAAATTTTACCGCATTCTGAACCATCTCGACGATTTTCTGTGGGTCCATGCTTGCGTTCAAAACGGTCGGGTCATATTCTTTCTTTACTGTGTCGCGCATTTTTGCCATGCCGTTTATGAGAAGGGAATTTTCTTTCATGACGATTTCTGCTTTGTTCAGGAGAATGTCTTCGTCCTTGCATCCCATGCTGTCGATTGTCTTTGCAATGTTTTCAACGCTTTGACCAGTAAGATGGTACTTGTCAAAAAGGTTGAGTAACTGGGACTTTGTGCTTTCTTCAAGTTCAAGGTTGCTCAGTTTTGACTCTGCAATTGAACGGAGCATTGAAGCCGGCATGGAATCGAATTTTACGGAGAAGGTAAAACGCCTTAAGGTCGATTCGTCAATCTGATTCTGATGATTGATGATGTAGATAACCTTATCCATGTTGTTTTCAAGCATCTTGTTGATGGTTCCCTTTGTCTTTAGTGGAGTGACGCCAAAGAAAGTTTGCTCAAGGGTCTTAAGGATTGTATCTGCTTCGTCAACGATAAGGATTGAGTCCGGCCTTTCCATTGAAAGAAGGCAGGCAAGGCGGCCTAAAATGTTTCTGCCGGAATTTTCCATTTCGTTTTTGAAAATGTAAACTTTCTTGCCGGAAACTTTGCCAAGTGTCTTTGCCAGCTGGGTTTTTCCGCTTCCAGGTTTTCCATAGAAGAGGATTGAAACCGGATTCTTTCCCTTCAAAAGGTCAAGGCAGATTTCTGCTGAGGCAGGATTAATCGAGTAAGAATCCATTTCATAAGCATCTTTGCAGTCGTATACTTTGAGTACATCATTAAAATAAGGTTCGATGGACTGTTCTTCAATGCATTCGTTAAGGGCATAGTCGTAGTCGCCGTCATCACTGACAAATCCAAAGGTTTTGATTCTGTTGTCGTTGCGGAGCATTTTCTTGTATTCCGTTTCAGTAAGTCCAATCATCAAAGGCTTGCGGTTTTCAAAACCGTTGTCGCAGTTTGAGGCATTGCGGATTATGCTTTGGAATGCTTCGATGGTTTCAAGACGGCACTGCATGAGGATGAACCTGGCTTCTTCTTCGCTAAGCTTAACTTCATCAATGAGAAATTTTGTTTTTGAAATGTCAAAGATGGCATTTTCAAGTTTCTTTGTAAGGTTAAGGGTTGTCTTAAGCTTGTAGCTTTCGCTGTTGCTGAATATTGTTGTGTTGATGATGTTGGAAAACACCGGCTTTGGTTCAATGGAAAGAATGCGGTGCATGTTTACAAGAGTCTCGGTGACAGTTTCGTAACGGGATATCTTTCGTTCGATAGCCTTGTCTTCTTCATACTTGTAGTTGATGCTGCTTCCGTCAAATATGTCCAGGCTGCTTATTTCCTCTTTGAGTGGAGTAAGAAGACCTTCTTTTTCAAGGCATTTAACTTCAGCCATTAAAACTTTGTCGAGCCTTTCTTCCAGGTTCAGCATTTTTGCAAGACCTATGAGTGCAAGGATTGCGCTTTCGAATGTATCGATTATGCGGTTGTTTGATTTGTTTTCAAACATCCTGTAAAGGTAATAGCAAAGTGCGTAAGGCTCTGTTTTTGTGTAGGTGATTGATGATGAGCTGCGTGGTGCTGCCTGTCTTCTGTAGCGACTGATTCTTGTTGTTTTCTGCATGGTTTGCTCCTAAAAAAAATGATAGTTTGAACGAGCCTGAAAATTCAGGGGTTCCCGATTGTGTATTGCCTAAGCGGCTGATGAAAGATTGATTTTTTTGTTGGAAGTTTTTTTGTTGTGTTTTTAGAATATAGTATGAATTTTTCAACTGACATAAAATTCTGTAAAAAAAATTGAAAAAATATTCGCGTGGAAAAATAGTTTTCTAAATCTTCTGTGTAAAGTTTGTAGACTTGTGATTCTGATTTACTTGAATTTAAATTGCAAAAAGACTACATTCAAATTTAAGAAGAGCGAGGTTCCATTTTATGAAAGGCATTTATAGATTTCTTTTGGTTTCTGCGGCCGCCGTCATAATGGCTGTGGACATCAATACTTTTGTTCATACCGGCGGTCTTTTGCCTGGTGGTTTTTCCGGGATTTCCCTTCTGGTTCAGGACATCTTCAAAACTTATTTCAGTATAAAGATTCCCTACAGTCCGATTTACTGGGGATTGAATGTTGTTCCGGCAGCCATCTGTTTCAAGTATGTTGGAAAAAAGTTCACGATCTATTCAGTCTGGATGCTTGTTCTTTGCGGTATTGTCACCGACCTGATTCCTGGATTCCATGTTACCGATGACATTCTTCTTACTTCGGTTTTTGGCGGAATCTTGAACGGCGTTTCTGTCTGCCTCTGTCTTTTTGCAGGTGCAACCAGCGGCGGCACGGATTTCATTTCTATTTTTGTCTCGGAAAAAACAGGAAAAACCATCTGGAATTACATTTTGATCTGGGACTGCTTTGTTCTGGTTATATTTGGAATCCTTTTTGGCTGGAACAGAGCCTTGTATTCTATAATCTTTCAGTTTGCAAGCACTCAGATCCTGAATACGATTTACAGGCGCTATCAGAAGTACACTCTTTTCATAGTTACCAATAAGGCTGATGAAATTGTTGCCCTCATAAGGAATCGTGTGAACCATACCTGTACAATTATGGACGGAAAGGGTGGGTATACAGGAGATGACAGGAAGATAATTTATGCAGTCATTGCAAGTACTGATGAATTCAAGCTGGTTCAGTCCATAAAGGAAGTTGATCCAGATGCCTTCATAAATACGATCCAGACAAAATTCCTTAAGGGAAATTTCTTCATGAAGAAAAACGACTAACGTTTATTTTTCTAAAGCTTAAAAATCTTTCTTAATTCTTTTGCGACCGCATCCTGATTGTTTGTGAACTCAGAAACATAATCTGCGGCTGATTTGCATTCTGGTGTTGCGTTGGCCACTGCAATTCCAAGTCCTGCCATCTGAAGCATTTCCATGTCATTGGAAGCATCTCCAAAGGCAATGCATTCCTTTGGAGATATCCCCAAAATCCTGCAGCAGCGTTCCATCCCTCTGTGCTTGCCGCTTTCAAGATTTGAAATTTCTATGAGAAAGTTTTCGCTGTGGGTTATGTAGACTCCGGGGAAATTTTCTTTAAGTTCTTCTTTTATTTCCGATGCGATTTCTGGATTTGCAATGATGTCAAAGGCTTCTGTGTTTGCAATGTTTCCCATTACAAAGGAATCGTAATCGTCCAAAGGAATTCTTGTTGCCTGAACATAAATTTTTCTTTCTGAAATGTTTTTTCCTGCAATCGTCGGGTCGTTCCAGTATTCCCTTGTGCAGTAGCTCTGACCGCTTACGAATGTTTCTGTGCAGACTTTTCGTTCTGCAGCAATTCTGACTATCTGTCTTAAATCTTTCTCCGGGATGCACATTGTACTTACTGGTTTTCCGGTTTTAATTTCGTTTACTGAAACACCGTTGCTTGTGACTGCATATTTTAACCCTTGGATTTTTAGAAGTTCTTTGGGAAATGAATTGAAGGCTCTGCCGCTGGATGGAACAAAATCAATTCCTCTGGAAATCAACATGCCGATGGTTTCTTTAGTGTAGTCAGTGAGAATTGAGCCTGATGCCAGCAAGGTCTTGTCCAGGTCTGTAAAAACGCATTTGAAATTGCTTGGTTCCATGTAGGGATGATAGTGTAGAAAGGAAATTTGGACAAGAAAGATGATGTTTAATTAGTAGATGATTTTGTTTAGGTGCGTGTTATAATTGAAACAGGAGGCAGTCGATGGAAAACCTTTATCATTACACAGACTTCAATGC
>JAUNCR010000107.1 GCA_030526505.1 Spirochaetales bacterium | reverse complement strand
ATCACCAAAAATTATTTTCTTAACAAATTGTTCTTTTTTTTTATCAACGAAAATGTCCTGAATATTGGGGACAGACCCCTGACGAAAGCATAGCTTCCCTACAACCAGTCTATCCACATACTTTCGTCACAGGAATTGCTGGGCAATTCCTGAATATTGGGGACAGCCCCCTGTGTTTTTGTAATTTATGGGTTGAAATTACCCCCAAAGGTAAAAAAAATCTGTTGAAAATTCTCCATATAACATATAAACTTGCGGAATGATTAAGGCTACAGGTTCTCAGATTATTTTGAAATTACTTGAATTGGAAGGAATTAAGACTGTTGCTGGTATTCCGGGCGGACAGATTCTTCCTTTATATGATGAACTTAACAAAAGTTCCATCAAGCATATTCTTGTGCGCCAGGAACAGGCTGCAGGCTTCATTGCCCAGGGTATGACTCGTTCAACAGGTCTCCCAGCCGTCTGCATGGCAACTTCTGGTCCAGGTGCTATGAACCTTCTTACAGCAATTGCAGATGCCCGCTGTGATTCAATTCCTATCGTCGCTTTTACAGGCCAGGTAAATACTTCAATGATCGGTACAGACGGATTCCAGGAAGCCGACACTTTCGGCCTTTCTATGCCAATCACAAAGCACAGCATGATGGTTAAGGATCCTCTTGAACTCCTTGAAGCAATTCCACTTGCCTTTGACATTGCCGTATCAGGTCGTCCAGGTCCAGTCCTCATTGATGTTCCTCGCGACGTTCAGCTTAAGGAAGTTGAATTCAAGGCATGGCCACAGATCCATACAATCAAGCAGGCAAAGAATTCTTCCCTTGCAAGAAAATTCTTCACAGATAAAAAGACCCTTGCTTCTACTGTCGCTGACATGGCGGAAGTTTTGTGTGCTGCACAGAAGCCTGTCCTCTATGTTGGCGGCGGCTGCAATTCAAAGGTTGCTTCCGACAGCATAAAGAAATTCATGGACATCTATGAAACTGCAGTTGTAACTAGCCTTATGGGCATCGGTGCAGTTCCTCGTTCACATAAAAACAATTTCGGCATGGTTGGTATGCACGGATCCTTTGCAGCAAACAAGGCAATGCATGACGCTGATGTTGTTCTTGCACTTGGCGTTCGTTTTGACGACAGGGCAACAGGTGCCATTGCAAAGTTCTGTCCAAATGCAAAGATCCTCCACATCGACATTGATGCTGCGGAAATCAACAAAATCCTTCCATCATATTCTTCACTTACTTATGATGTTGAAGAAGCCCTTCCTCTTTTGACAGAAAAACTTTCCGGTGCAAAGGCAAAGTCAAAGAAAACATGGCTTTCAGACCTTCAGAAAATTTTTGCAGAAACAGAAAGCTTTGAACTTGGCCGCGGAAAGAAGAAGGATTCTCCAAATCCAAGACTTTTCATCAATCAGATTCCTGAAGAAGCAAAGAAAGCAGGCCTCAAGCCTACAGACATCATCGTTACTACAGATGTTGGACAGCACCAGATGTGGTCTGCCCAGTACTATCCTGTAGAAGCTCCACGCACATTCCTTACAAGCGGTTCCCTTGGAACAATGGGATTCGGTTTGCCGGCTGCAATCGGAGCTGCCCTTGCAAATCCTAAGAAAAGGGTGGTTTGCATCAGCGGTGACGGAAGCATCCTTATGAATGTTCAGGAACTTGCAACCCTTGCAGAGCATGAACTTGATGTAACTGTAATCGTTCTTGAAAACGGAGTCCTCGGTATGGTTCACCAGCAGCAGGAATATCTTTTCAAGAAGAACTACAGCGCAAGTGAATTCATCAAGAGTCCAGACCTCCTTAAGATTGCGGAAGGTTTCGGAATAGATTCTGTTAATGCAAACGAAGACAAGGACTGGGCAAAGAAAGCCTTTGCAAAGGGACCACACTTCGTTCGCCTAAACATCGAGCGCGACGAAAACGTCTTGCCTTTCGTCCCTGGTGGAAAAGCAAATATAGATGCGATCCGCAACTAGAACTTGAGGGACTGCCGGAAGGCGGTCTCTTTGTTTTTCGGTGCCTGATGCAGACGAATTTAAGTTTATATAAAGATAAAAAAAGTTTAATAAATAAAAAATCTTAAAATTTAGAATTCATTAGAAAAAGTATTATATTTAAAGTATGGAATCAAGAAGAGAAGATCTTGTAGTAAAGTTTCTTCGCACATACAGACATCCATTTTCTCTCTCCGAAATGAAAAAGGTTTTTGAAGCCTGCGGCATTGAAGCCGAACTTCAGGACATTGAGTATTATCTTGAGTCCAGTGCCAATGTAATGAAACTTACAAACGGTAAATTCCTTACCCATGCGGGTGCTTTCACCGGTGAAATCTTCAGCATCATGCCGACTTCTGCAGAAGCGGAGCAGGGGGTTCTTGTTGCCGGTGACAGATGCATGCCTTTTGTTGAATCAGACAGAATTTCTTCCACATTGAAATTTTTCATCAACGGGAAAAAGATCCCTTCCAAAATCGGCGAATTTGACAGCGATGCAGCCATAGACATGTTCATGCTCTTTGGAGAAGAATATGCGCCCCAGTACATTGCGGCGGATCCTGCAAATGCTGAACTTAATATGGCGGAAAGGGATTTTGAACTTCCTAATACGGTAAAGCTCACTGGCCTTAGCCTGGACTACCTTGCTGAAAACTACAACTACAAAAAAGGCGACAGGCTTCTCTGTTGCGTAAGCGACTGGGACAAGGGTAAGCTTAATGTAATGGTTCTTCATTCCAGTGACAGTCCCTTTGACAATGGTGCAGTCGGTGAAAAGCGCCTGGAATGGTATGCACTTTTTGAAAAGAAGATGCTTGAAAGTTTCGACCGCTCAGGTCCATTGGGAACCATAGAAGATCAGATAGTGGATGTTATCTACAGAAACCGTTCGAAACTCTGCGTGCCGTATTGCGGTTCTATTGAAGAATTTGTTACGAGATATGCAAAGAAAATAGCTTTCCAGCACTACGGTGTTGAAACAAGACTTTGGCATAAAGGTCAGGATGTTCCGGCTTTTGGCGAATGGAACAAGGAGTCTGCAATCTGTACTGGAAGTTCAAGAAAGGATCTTTCCTTTGAAGAAT
The DNA here is from genome assembly GCA_030526505.1 of Spirochaetales bacterium. Taxonomy (GTDB): domain Bacteria; phylum Spirochaetota; class Spirochaetia; order Treponematales; family Treponemataceae; genus Treponema_D. Next base: position 3,914 of record JAUNCR010000107.1, on the reverse strand, counting down.
ATTCCGTTTCATTTGTTCCTCCTTCTGTCATGGATCAGTTCATATTGAACGCCTGTTTTAAGAAGGAAAAGGATGTTGCAGCTTCCTTCATCAACTTCCTTTTCAACGATGACTATTCTGTTTCGGATTCCCTGTATAGGGATCTTGCCTTGAATTTGAAAGATAGAACAAGTATAATTTCTCAGAATTACAATTGGTTTGCAGATCAAATTCTTGGTCCCGTCAGAAGCCGGTGTCTTGGACTTTACGCTAAAATTTCAGGGCTTATAAGAAAGATTGATTACAATGGCAAAACCTTCCTGGATTTCCCTTCCAGTGAGCTTGTAATTCTTTTGCAGCTTCACGAGCATATTTTGAAAATGCTTGATGGCCTTGCAACTGAACCGCAGGCAGAAGAGCTGGCGGAAAACTATCTCCTTTCCCTTGACGGAATGGAATGGAACTTTGATGAGATTTCAGGCGTCCTTGAAAAGGCCCTTGCTCAGGAACAGCGAAGCCAGTTTAAAATTGTAAAATATAAAAGATGATAATTAAAAATGGGAGAAGACGATGTTCGGAGAGAAATACAGTGCGTCGGAACTTGTTTCAAAGGGGGATGTAGTTTCTGTTTCCGGAACTACTGTAGAAGAAGTTTTTAATTCAGTATGCAGACAGGTAAAGCTTCCGTCTGGCGTTACACCTGAAGTTCTTGTAAAGGAACTTATGGACAGGGAAAATGTTTTGAGTACTGCCGTTGGCAACGGAATTTCCATTCCGCATCCACGCCGACCCCTGGTTTCCAATAGTGATGAAAGCTGCGTGATTGTCGCTTACCTTAAGACTCCAATCAATATGAATGCACCTGATACAAAAAGAGTTTCGGCAATGTTCATCCTTCTTTCTGCATCATCTCAGGTCCATATAAAATCCCTTTCCTCCTTTGCCGCAATTTTCAGAATGGAAGCATTCAAGAAGGCTTTCCAGTTGAAACTTGGCAAGGCGGATCTTGTAAAGCTTTTGCAGAAATGTGAGGCTTTAAGTTAAAACCGTCTTCTTACAATTCAAAAGCTGGAGTCCTTTCTCCGGCTTTTTTTATGTTGGATTCCGTCAGTTCTTTTGCAGGATGCCTTATTTTCTTTTTTAGATAAAAGTTATATTCTATCGGTAATAAATCTTTAGGGATTAATTAAACAACAGATCTTCACGGAAGGATTGCAGATGCTTTTTAATTCTTATTCATTCCTCATCTTTTTCCCAATCACCTTGCTGTTGTATTTTTTGCTTCCTTCAAAACTAAAGAATTTGTCCCTTCTTGCAGACAGCTACATTTTTTACATGGGCTGGAATGCAAAGTATGCGCTGCTGCTTTTGTTCTGCACTGCCATAACATTTTTCTCGTCTTTAATAATAGAAAAGATTAAAAAATCAGGGGATGGAAAAAAGCAGGTTAAGAACAGGGCCATACTTGCCGTGTGCATCTCCCTTATTTTCTGCATCCTCTTTTATTTCAAGTACCTTAATTTCTTTATGGAATTGCTGGCGCAGTTTGCTGCCGTCCTTCACATTGATTTTCATCCTCAGAAATACAGCATTGTTCTTCCTGTGGGAATCTCTTTTTTCTCGTTCCAGGCAGTTGGCTATCTGATTGATGTATACCGCGGGGATATATATGCGGAAAGAAATTTTTTCAGGTATGCGCTTTTCGTTTCCTTTTTTCCCCAGCTGGTTGCAGGTCCAATAGAAAGAAGCAAAAACCTTCTGAAACAGTTGGGAAAGACCTACAGGTTTGATTTTGCAAACCTGAAGAACGGCTTCATCACCATGCTTTACGGTTATTTCCTTAAGATAGTGGTTGCCGACAGGTCCTGCATAATAGTTGACCATGTATATTCAAATGGAAATGCAACGGGTATACAGATTGCCTTTGCAACTTTCATTTTCTCCTTTCAGATATACTGTGATTTCTGCGGATATACAACCATTGCAATTGGTGCCGCTAAAATCCTTGGCATGAACCTTACACAGAATTTCAATACTCCGTATTTTTCTGCATCCTTCCAGGAATTCTGGCGCAGATGGCACATTTCCTTAAGCTCCTGGTTCAAGGATTACCTTTACATTCCTTTGGGCGGAAGCAGGAAGGGCAGGTTCAGAAAGAACCTGAATGTAATGATTGTAATGCTTGTAAGCGGCCTTTGGCACGGTGCCGGCGTTCAGTACATTTTCTGGGGGTTCCTGAATGGTGCCTTACAGGTTTTTGATGACCTTACGAAAAACGCAAGGAAAAACATTTCAAGATTCATTCAGGTTCCAGTTACCTTTGTCTTTGTCTGTCTGTCCTGGCTTTTCTTCAGGGCAAAATCAATGACCGAAGCCATTGAACTTCTTGGCAGGGTTTTCGGTAATCTTGCACCGGCTTCCCTTTTCCATGACCTGAGCAAAACCTATGGCATAGGCGGAGTTCAGATTGCAGTCCTTATGGCATCCATTGCCCTCATGATGACGGTTGATTGGTTCCGCTATAGGAATGTTTCATTGAAGGCCTGGCTTCTTTCCAAACCATGGATCCTTCAGTCCCTTGCGGTTTCAATGGCCCTGCTTTTCATTCTTGTGTTCGGTGTATGGGGCGGCGATTATAATCCGGCTGCCTTCATCTATTTCCAGTTCTAAGGATCATTCATGAAAAGACTTCTTAAGATTTCCGTTACTTTTCTATTTCTCTTGATGGGCCTGACTGTTTCCACCCTGTTGCTGAAGAAATACAATACCTATTTTAAATTCGGAAATTTTTTCAAGGATGATGATTGCGGCTATGATGCCTACTTCCTTGGTTCAAGCCATGTGCTGAACGGAATCTTCCCGATGGAATTGTGGGAAAAATATGGAATTAGAAGCTACAATATGGGATGGAATACTACTCCGACAGCAACCAGCTATTGGCAGTTGAGGCTGGCGTCAAAACTTCATAAACCTAAATATGCTTTCGTGGACATCTTCTTCATGGACCAGAACATCAAGTGCAATGAGTATGCCCATCAGCTGTTTGATTATTTTCCCTTTGACGGTGTTAAAAACGAAGCCCTGAAGGATATGTTCCCGAGTTTCAAGGATAGGATTGAATATTATTTTCCCTTCATCTACTGCCACAACAACTGGGCCTACATGAATATGAAATCCTTTACGGAGATTGAACCTACAAAAGGCGCCGAACTTAGGATTGATGTAAAGAATGCCCAGGTGTTTCTTATCACTCCTTTTGATTATGATGCACAAAAGGAATCCATCGGTCTTGAATATTCAAGAAAAATAATTGACTTTTGCCGAAGCAATGACATCATTCCTGTTTTCTTCTGTGTTCCTTACCCTGAACAGGAAAAGTTAGCGAAATGGAAAAATGCACTTCTTGAAATTCTTGCAGAGGAAAATGTTGCCTATCTTGAATTCCCTGAAAACATTGTGGACTTTGACACGGACATGTACGACCAGAATTCCCACCTGAATCCATCGGGTGCAAGAAAGGTGACTGACAGTATCGGAAGGTTCATCGTGGATTCCCTTGGCTTTTCTTCTGACTGTGGAAGTGCTGAGTCTGAAAAATGGAATGCCGATCTGGATCTCTACAGAAAATATTACGATTCAAAAATAGATGAAGAAACTAAACTTGAAAATGTTTTCATGCTCCTCAATGATGAACATTATTCCGCCGAAATATCCATGGGCAGGGAACTGTTGCCAGTAGAAAAGAAACTTTTGGAACAGATTCCTCATTGCAAGTTTAAACCCAATTCTTCAGTGGAAGGCAACTGCCAGATTAAAATTTACCGCTCTGTGGATGGCAGTCTTTTGTGCGAAAAGCATTTCTGATCTGCCGCGTGCAGTTAGGGGTGGGGTAAAAATATTTTTTTATTATATCTGTCAATAATAATGGCAACCGG
>JAUNCR010000106.1 GCA_030526505.1 Spirochaetales bacterium | reverse complement strand
TAAGGAAAGGAGAAATCCATTCTTCAAAACTGTTGCAAAGTTCCTCCGACAGCATTCTATCTTCCCCTTTCTGCTGCCTGTAATATTCAACCCTAAGAAGAAGATTCCGGCATTTGTCGTCAAGGGGAAGAACTTCAAATCCTTTTTTCTGGATTTCATTTTTCCATGCAGGCATCAGGTCTGAAGAATCAGGGACAAGTTTTTTTGAAGAAAGCACAAGTTTTCCTATGACCACCTGCTCTTCCTTAATAATCTTTCCGTCCTTGAAATAGGATTCGCTTTTTATGTCTGAGTTTTCCTTAAGCCAGTTTTCAAAGGCTTCCCCGTGAATTTCCCTTGCATTGAATATAAGGGCACTTGTGTCCCCGGCATCGGCTTCAAGGGCAACAATCCATTGGGAATGTATTTTTAGTGAATTATGAAGGAAAGCTTTCTTTCCGTTCACAAACTGGTATTCGGTCCTTTCATCCCCAGGCTTTGAAACTTTTACGGCAAGCCTGTCAGCATAGCCTTCAAGGAGAAGCATCGATTCATCGGGAATGTTTTTTTTGATGCGGTAGGAAAGCTTTTCAAGGCGGCGGCAAACATCATTCCATTCTTTCTGAGTGTTGGATTCCATTTCAAGAAAAAGTTTTTGTGCAGAGGCCAAAAGTTTTTCATTGCCTGCAGCTGCAAGAACCACACCGGAGAGCCTTACATCCATGCCAAGCTTTAAGGCAGCCTTACCTTTTTCAGTAATTTTTGATTTTTCAAGCATGCCGGATTTTTCAAGGAAATACATTCTTTCCTTCCATAGGTTTACGGAAGGCTTGTCAAGGAAATCTATTTTTTCAAGATTAAGTTCCCCGCGCTCTGCACACTCAAGAACCAAAGAAGACAAATCTGTCCTTAGGATTTCAGGAAGAACTTCTTTCTGACGGACATCATTCTGACTCCAAAGTCGGATACATTTCCCAGACCTTGTTCTACCTGCCCGGCCTGACCTTTGGGCGGCAGAAAATTCGCTTTCATTTACGGTGACAAGTTTCTGCATGCCAACGCTGGCGTTGAAAACATTCATGCGGCAAAGTCCGCTGTCCACAACGCAGGTTACATCAGGAACCGTAAGGGAAGTTTCCGCAATGGCAGAGGACACGATGATTCTTCTTTTATCTGCATTAGGTTTAAGTATTTTTTTCTGTTCTTCCATGGATATTGAAGAATGAAGCATGAAAATTTCTGCAGCATCCCCAAAATGCTCCTTCAAGTTTTCAGCACATTTTCTGATTTCATATATGCCCGGAAGGAACACAAGAATATTTCCGTCTTCATTTGAATTGAATGCCGAGATTACGGCAGACTCCATTCCAACGTTTGGTTTATATTCGATTTCCACAGGGAAAGTTCTTCCTTCAACCTCCACCACAGGAGCATTATTAAAGTAAGAGGAAATTCTTTTTGCATCGATGGTTGCACTCATTACAACAACATAAAGGTCATCGCGAAGTTCAAGGGCTTCCTTTAAGAAAGCAGAAATCAAATCAAGGTGAACAGATCGCTCGTGGAATTCGTCCAGAACAACAACATTGAAATTCTCAAGGGCAAAATCTTCCTGAAGCATACGGACAAGGATTGCTTCCGTTACCACCTGAAGCCTTGTGTCTTTTGAAATCCTGTTTTCAAGACGGATTCTGTAGCCTACGGTTTCCCCACACTCTTCATCAACTAGGTCTGACATTCTGGATGCAGTTCCAAGGACACTAAGGCGACGAGGTTCAGTCATTATCATATTGCCCGGAAAATTTTCAAGAAGCCCTAGAGGCAAGACAGTAGATTTTCCCGCTCCAGTTTCTGCAGTCACTACAATACAGCGGCTTTGGGAGTTTTTTAGGGAATTGCATATATCATCAATGCGGTTGAAAACTGGAAATTGATTCAGCCTTGATTTGTCTATTTTCATGATGAGCAATTATACAATAAAAGGAAATGACGCGTCACCAGAAAGGAAAAAAATGTAAAGTCGAATGTTGAGTTTAAGTTTTTAATGCGTTTAGTCCTCCACAATTTATAAACTGTCACACGGATTCAAAATATCTAACGATTTTTCTACAGAAAAGAAGACTCGAATAATTGAATAATTTAAAAACTTTGAAGCATAATAATATACGAGTCAATTTTATGAAATTGGGAAAAATAAGATTTTGCGTCAGCAAAATCAAATCCGTGTGACAAAAACTTGAAATTTAACCTAAAATTCAGATGAAGAAGATATAAAAAAAGTCCGATAAATAAGCAATTTATCGGACTCTCGATATGGAATTAAATGTTCATTCCGAAAAGATTTTGGAATAAGGAATTACTAGATTCCGACTACGTTGTGAATTGTTCCTGAAACATGCTTTGAAGTTGTGCCGTCTCCACCTTTCTTATATACATCACATTCAAAAGAACCGCTGATCAAAGAAAGTGTAATTCCATTTGACTGACCTGTAATAATTACTTTACAAGATGTAGAGAACCAAGTGTCTCCATTAGCATCGATGTAGGTAACATTTGACTTTACAGAAACAACATCAGATGCACCCAAAGAAGGGCTGTTTCCAGTTACAAGGTAATCCAAAAGCTTGGTAGCAATTGTTTCGGTACTTCCAAATCCAGTATTATAAGTGCCAGCTGTCTTGCCTGCATAAGTAACAATAAGCTTTTCTCTTGTAGTTAAATCCTGAGTAAAAACCATTGTACCGTCTGTCTTAAAAATTGCAGAAACCAAACTATCCTGCCCGCTTGCTGTATCATTCGAAACCTTTGCAGCTGCTTTATGATTAAAAGGAACACTATCAATAGTGGCATTGATTTCACTGATTTTAAGATCACCAATTCCAAGAGGATCATCTTCAGATGTAGAACATCCTGCAAAAATAAAAAGTGATGCTGCTGCAAGAGCAAACATTGTTTTCTTGAATAAAGACATAATAATCTCCGAATAAAATAAAATATAATTACATTATATTGTAAAAGAGGCAAAAAAACAATTTGATAAGGGAATTACTTTCCAAGATCCAGCATGCGCATGTTCCAGTTGGCAGGAGGATCTTCAATGATGCTCCAGTCAAAATCAAGTACGCCGTGAGGTGGAAATAATGGTTCTGGTTCAGGGTATTTCTTTTCAGAGTCTTCCTTAATGATCTGTTCAATGGTCTTGCCTTCCACCATTTCAAGGTAAGGCTTGCCAAGGGCACAGATTGTGGAGGTTCTGACGGAATAGTTGAACTCGTTTCCGTTATCGTCCACCCCGTGCTTTTTTACAAGGATTGAATTCAGTTCATATTCTGATGGGAGTTCCTCGCTCTTTTCAATGTTGCGGATTCTTGTTCCCCTTCCGTTTACGCAGGTAAAGGTCTGGCCGCTTACACGAAGGTGCTTTGGAACATGATAGGTTTCGTCACCATCAGAGAACACGGCCTTCTTTTCCCCGTCATAGTCCATGTCCGTTCTCCAGTACCTGATGTGGTAAACGGAATTTTCGTTGATGTAATAGGACATGAGTTCCTTGGAATTGATCGGCTTGCTAATGAGGATGCCGGAAGCATTGCCGCTGTCCTGCCAGTAACCGTTCAGTGGATTGCCGCTCTGCATTGTGTTGCCGTCAAGGAAAGCACCCTTTGGCACCTTGTCGGAATCCTCTTCCTTCACGATGAAGTTAAGGTAGAGTTTGTTACCGATTACTGCAAACGGAATGTTGTAGATTTCCTTTTCATGAGGGTACTTAACCTGCATTGTCCAGGCACCGCTAGGAACGCCGTCAGCAGAAACTTCATCCCCGTCTTCCTGAAGGACAATTTTGTCCCCGGCAAGCTGAGGCGTAAGCTCAATGAATTTAATGCTGATTTCTTCAGGCAAATCCCTCTGGGTTGCATCATTCAGAGGCCTTTTGTTTTTTGCAGTATAGCCGTGGGGTTCTGCTGCTCGGTCATCATATCTTTTGTAGAAGGCACGGAGCACCATCATTGGGATTGCACCCTTTTCATTGCTGTAGCCGCTGTCAAAGACAATGTAGCGGCTGGAATTCATCCACACGCCCTTCAAAAGCTCAGGAACTTTTGTTTCGTCCTGTGCAAAGGCTAATGAGAAAAATGAAAGACACAACAGCAATAAAAGTTTTTTCATAGTTTTTTAGAGGGAACCCTTCATGGAAGCAATTTCGTCCCTAATAGAATATCGGATGATTTGGCGCTCTTCAAAAGACTTTGCAACAAGATCATCGATTTCCATTGCCTCGTAAATCTTCTTTGATTCTTCCACATCGGCACGCAAAACCGGATGCTTAGGGCTGAAAAGAACGCAGCAGTCTTCGTATGGAAGGATTGATGTTGCGTAAGTTCCGATTTCAAGGGCCGTATCAACGATTTCTTCCTTGTCGAGTCCAATGAGCGGACGATACAAAGGAAGTTCCGCAAAGCTTTCTGTAACTGCAAGGTTCTGGCTTGTCTGGCTTGCTACCTGGCCAAGGCTTTCTCCCGTAATGATCGCATCGCTTCCAATGTGCTTTCCGATCATGTTGGCAACCTTCATCATGCAGAGGCGAAGCATAAGGGTGCTGTATTCTTCCGGAGCCTTCTGCTTGATCTTCATCTGAACTTCAGTAAAAGGAACCACATTAAGGTGTGTTTCCATTCCGTACATTGCAATTGTCTTTGCCAGGTCCTGAACCTTTTTCTGGGCTTCTTCCGAAGTGTATGGATAGCTGTGGAAATATACGCATTCAACGCGCATTCCACGGCGCATCATTCTGTATCCTGCAACAGGACTGTCGATTCCACCAGAAAGCAAGAGGAGTCCCTTGCCGCTAACGCCAACAGGAAGTCCTCTGCCCGTCTTTTTCTGGGCACAGTAAACATAGGCCTTGTCGCGGACTTCAACATTAATCACGCAGTCAGGATGCTTTACATCAACATCCATGGTTCCGTCGTCAAAAAGAACACCCGCAGCCTGAATGCAGATTTCGTATGAATTCAACGGGAATGACTTGTCTTCTCGGCGGGCATCAATCTTGAAAGTCTTTGCTCCGGCTTCCTTTGCCTTGAGGCCTTCAACCCTAACGGCTTCGGTAATGGCTTCCATTGTCTTTTCAACATTCTGAACCTTTGCCCAGCCTGTGATTCCAAGAAGATGGTCCAGTGCAAACTCAACTGCACCGCAGCTTTCCTTTGTGCAGTGAACATAAAGGCGCCCCGTAAGGACCTTAACCTTTGCATCTGCCGTTTCAAGGGCTGTGCGCAGGTTGTTCACCAGCTGCTTTTCAAAAGTCTTGATGTTGCTTCCCTTGAGGGTAAGTTCCCCTACCTTGCCAAGATATGTTTCTGTATAAACTGAAAAATCTATTTCTTTCTTTACCCTGTTTTTCATTCTAGTACCTTATTGAAACGCCAAAATTGAAGAAGAAGTTCATCTTGTTGCAAAGCTGAGATTTCCACAACTTGCGGTAGAGGTCAACAATTGCCTTTCTGCTTTCAGGAGTGATTGCCCCGGAAATAGAACCGCCAGGGAACATTTCGTTTCCAACTCCATAGTTGTGGATGTATTCAATGTCAAAGCCACCCTTAAGGCTTACGCTTGAACCGTTCTCTTTCTGCATGATCAGGTATTCGGCCTGAGAACCGAACTTGATGGTTGTCATGAGGTGAGACTGGTTAAGGAAATTAAGGTGATTCCAGGCAGTTTCCACATGGTCCCCGAGAGTGGCATCCGGGTTGGAAAACATTGAGTGCTGGTATACAGAACCGTCGGTTGCATAGGTACCGGATTCTGAACTCAAGTACTTTATGGCTTCCTCGTCTGTCAGGGATTCGCTTATGTTGCCGTGTAAGGCAACGGAACCGTGGACATTCATCTTGAGGCGCTTAACCGGCCTTAAATCAAAGGAAAGTTCAACTGCACCCGTATTAGGTTCGTACTGGGAGCCAATCTTGATTCCATTGTTTGTATAGTCCTGGTAGTTGTTCATGTTAGGGGAAATCTTTGCCTTTCCCGTATGAGGGTCATATTCCCAATGGCTGTAGGTGTATGGAGTAACTGCAACAAAATTTAGGCCAACCCTTTCCACGAAACTTTCTTCTGGAGTCCAGATTACGCCTGTTTTGGCTGCAACACGGTATTTTGAGTCGTAATTATGCTTCAGGAACTCATCGATTGGGAAATCATCAACCATAATGTCGTTTGCCCAGGTAACTCCCGGAAAGAACTTGACATTGAATGCAAGTCCCATGAATACACCGTCCCCGGCCCCCGTAAGCTCTTCCGAAATCATGTATGGAACTGGAAGGAGCGTACAGATGTCAAAGCGGTTTCCTATGACTGTAGTTTCATAGAATGAAAAGTCAAATGCCTTTGAAATCTCATAGGAAATGGCATGGAACCCAAGAATCTTACCTGCTCCCAAAGTTTCTATGGCACCGTTAAAGGCTGATGTGGAACCGAGCATTGAAAGCTGCTGTGTATAGGAAACCTTGCCGCTCATCCAGGTAAGGGAGAAGTTTGTCTTATGGAATCCCGCATCGTTCAAGGCAAGACCTTCGTTCAGCCAGTTTCCGAAGCCGTTCCTGTAGATTCCGCCCTGTACGAAAAGGTTTTCCGAACCGTAGGCTACGGCTGTATTGACATCAAGGTACATGGTAAGGGGCCCAAACTTCGAAGGGTCGTATATGGCATCATGGGCAGGTGTTGCTCCCATAGGCTTGTAGTCAACATCCGGATACTTTGCAACAGTAATTCCCATTCTGTAGCCAAAAGAAGCCCTGTCATCCCCTTCAAATAGAGTGCGGTCCCCTTCTACGCCAGGACAGAGGTATATGTTCTTTCCAAGGTCAGAATCGGACTTCCCGTCCTTTTCGATTTTTTCATACTTGAGGAATCCCTCTGCATCCACATAGACATAGAGTTTTTTGCCTGTAATGCGCTCATAGGCAAGGGATGCGTCTTCCTTATCCCTTTCGTTTCCATTTTCAAGAACCTGGTCCAAAATGGACTTTACATTCTGATATGGATAAGGCCTTACCGGAGGAAGCTTTTCCACTATGCCGCGGTTATACCAGTTGAGTGCCAGTGAATAGAATTCATCCTGAGGATCAGCCGTAACCTGTGCATAAAGGGCTGCCGAACAAACAAAAGCGCACAATACGCCTGCAATACTTTTCCTAATCATATAATCTCCAATCGCTCATTCTTCTAGAAGAACTTTTTTGAAACCGAAACGGCAACCTCAAAGCCCTTTTCAGTCTTGCCATCAACATTTCCACTGTTGCTTACATAGGTGAAAGCTGGCTGCACCATGAAAGACAGGGTCTTTGAAGCCTTAACAGTTCCCCTTAGTGCCACGCGGTTCACATATTCAACGGTACCGTGTGGAGTCTTGTAATTCTGTCTGTTCTTGGCATCATCCGACTTTCCCGTAGAATCTTCCTTGCCGTT
>JAUNCR010000105.1:5490-7462 GCA_030526505.1 Spirochaetales bacterium | reverse complement strand
GTATCGCATAAAAATACCCCTCTTACTTTTGTCCAGTAAAAGGGGTACATATCAAATCGGCTAAGGTTTTTTTATTTTAAATCTGCATTTTACTTTTCTTTGAAAAAAATCCTAGAATTTATTATATTTTAATAAGTTTATTATTGAGGTGATGATATGGTTGAAACAATCAAAAACAATGACATGTCAAAGGCAGAGGCTGCAGAGGCCGCTGTAATCGATTTTAATGCCACCTGGTGTGGACCTTGCAGAATGCTGGCTCCTGTCTTGGAAGAAGTATCTGAAGAAATGAAGGGAAAGGTTGAATTCTACAGCTGTGACTGTGATGAAAACGGAGAGCTTGCAAAGAAGTTCGGCATCATGAGCATTCCTGCCGTTGTTGTGCTTAAAAAAGGCCAGCAGGCCGGCATGAACATTGGCTTTGTTCCAAAGGAAGGGCTTGTAGACTTCATCAAGGGCAGCCTCTAAAAATGACAAAATCAGAACTCCGTAAAGAAATAAAGGCAACTCTTGCAAGCCTTGATCCCGTAGGAAAGGCCTTTGAAAGCATGTCAAAATGTTCAGCCGTCATTCAGTCGGATATTTTCAGGCAGACAAAGTGCATATTCGGTTTCATGCCAATGAAGGATGAGGTGGATGTTCTTCCTGTCCTTCGAACTGGATTGCAGCAGGGGAAAATGGTTTTGATTCCCAAAATCATTGAAGGCACCAACGACATGGAATTTTACTTCCTTTCGGATGAACCCAATTCTCAGATTGAAGTAAACGGATGGGGCATAGCAGAGCCAAAAGCTGGCTTGAAAAAGTGCAATATTGATGAACTTTTGTCTGAAGTGAAGGCCGATGAAATCCTTGTTCTTGTTCCGGGACTTGCCTTTGGAAAGGACAACACAAGGCTTGGTCGGGGAAAGGGCTTCTACGACAAATTCCTTTCGGAACTGAAAAAAAAGACCGCAGTCCTTGGTAAAAGCAAACCATGGATCTGCGGTATCTGTTACAATGCACAGGTTCTTGATTCTGTACCTGTGGAAGAAAACGACATCAAGGTTGATGTTGTCCTCTAGTATTATTCAGGCTTGTTTTCTGGTGCTGGTCCTGCCATTTTTGAAGGATCAACCCCGTATTTCTTAAAGGCAATCTTCAGGTAAATAGGCTCAAGGATCAGGGTAACGACATAGGAAATTATGTAGCTTGAAATCAATGACTTTGGAAGGGCAGCAAGGATGCTTGGGCGAGGTACTGAAGGCGGTACGTTGTTCAAATCCATTGCATGCTTTGCCAGTGTTATGAGCAGGCTTGTGTTTACGGAAGTGATGATCAATACGTAGAAAATGTTCGTTATGATGTTTGCTACAAGGAATTTAGCAGGCATCTTCATGTTAGCCGTTACCTTATCCTTTACGGGTTTTACAGGCAGGAAAAATCCGATGCAGAGGGCAAGGATGCAGGATACAACCATGCTTATGGCAAGGGATGGCACTGAAAAATGTCCTGAAGCCAATACGCCATGGGTGGAAAGGATAATGCTTACCGTGATTCCCATGGCTATGTTCATAAAGAAGCCCAGTTTCTTCATTGTCTGGGCCTGAGGGTTTGTCTGTATAGTGTTATTTTCCATACAGCCAATTATAATTCCTTAAAAGCAGTTTTCAAGTATTTCTGCGTCAGGATTTTTATTCTGAATAAATCCCGCTGCAAAATAGATGATTCCGCCTGCCAAAAGTCCCCAAACAACGGCGTTTATTCCGGCTATGTGAACAAAGTAGTGGCAAAGAATGTAGACTGCGACGGCACCTAGGGAAGAACCAAGTGCTGCTTCTTTTGTTCCCTTTTTCCAGAAAAGCCCGCCTACAAGTGGCCAGAAGAAAGAACATTCAAGACCGCCGAAGGCAAAGAGGTTCAGGAAGAAGATGATTTTTGATGCGTGGAGCGTAAAGAAGACAACGATTGCCCCTGTAATGAATACGATGAG
>JAUNCR010000105.1:4162-5480 GCA_030526505.1 Spirochaetales bacterium | reverse complement strand
GAACTTAATTTAAAGAATTTGTTGTACTTTTCAAGTTTTTCTGCATTGTTTTTTACAATGTAAGTCTTGTAAAGGTCTTTCAGGATTGCGACTGCAGCCAAAAGGAGAAGGGAATCTACTGTAGACATTACGGCCGCCATTGGTGCTGCAAGGAAGATTCCTGCAAGTCCTACAGGCATGATTTTCTGTACTACAAAAGGAATGAAGTAATCCGATGTAGGTACCATTCCCTTGTCTGCAATTGCTCCTGCCCAGCATCCTGCAAGATGCATTCCAACAAGAATGAAGGAACATGTGATTGTACCGATTACCATGGCTTTCTTAAGGGATTTTGTGCTGTTGAACCCAAGGGCACGGACTGCTGTCTGTGGAAGTCCAAGGGTTCCAAAACCAACGAGAATCCAGAAGGAAATGAGGGTACCAGGCTTGTATTTTGCCCACATGTTGTCATAGACACCAGGAAGGTTCCTGTTGAGTCCTTCGTCAATTCCGTCTAAACCTCCGCCTGCCTTGAGCACAAAGAAAATAAGGAGGAAAGTACCGATCATCATTACGATTCCCTGAATTGCGTCTGTAAGGGCAACTGCAGTAAATCCGCCGAAAGATGTGTAGACGATTACTGTAAGGGCAAAAATCAATAGGGCCCATTTGAAAGGAATGCCTGTAATTGATTCAATCAAAGTTGCGCCGCCCTTAAACTGGGAAATCATCTGGGCAATGATGAAGGCAACCATAAGAAGGCTAGTAGCTATTACAAGGAAATCGCTCTTGTAGCGTGCCTTAAGGTAGCCTGCAACTGAAACTGCGCCTGTTCTGCGGCCAACAATGGCCATTTTGTTTCCAAGTACACCAAGAATAAGGAATACCACCGGAACCTGAACTGCAGCAATCCAAACCTGTGCATATCCAAAGGTCATGCCTGCAGCACCTGGCCCTGAAACAAAGGAACTTACGGAAGTGTAGGTTGCAATTGTTGTCATGGCAAGAACGAATCCGCCCAAACCACGGGAACCGATGAAGTATTTCTTTTCCTTTGACAATGTTGATTTCTTTTCTGTAATGCGGCCGTATACAATGCCTGAAATTGCATTGAAAATCAGGTATGCAAGGGTAATGGTGAGAATAATAATCTGATTTTTTGTCATTTTTCTTCTCCCTCTTCCTCGTCGTAGTCAAAGTCCTTGAAAACTTTTTTTGCAAGGATAAATACAGAGGCAATGCTCAGAACGATTGTTCCGAATACTGAAACTGAAAACCAGGCTGGCATACCAAGAAAGTAGATACCTTTGCCGTTAAGTACGAATGCTGTTCCAATGTG
>JAUNCR010000105.1:0-4121 GCA_030526505.1 Spirochaetales bacterium | reverse complement strand
TCAAAGTAGACTTGATTTCTTTGACACACTGGGCGTGCTTTTCTTCTTTTGAGAACTTCTCCATTTAGTTTCTCCAAAAAATGAATTTTCAATAAAACTTAAATAAAACTCCTGGTAATAAAGTGATAAAACTCCTGTGGCATCCCAATGGAGCAGCTTAAAGGAACGCCGAAATGCTGATAAAAACTCAAGGAATGTCTCGCATTCCAAATTATAAAAAAATGACGGAGGTATATTAGCAAAAAATCAGATAATTATCTATAATGTAGTCATGGCACAGCCTTTATTGTTCAGCCTTATAGACAAGGCGATTTATGATTACAACATGATTGTTCCCGGTGACAGGATTTTGCTTGGGGCAAGCGGTGGAAAAGATTCAACAGCATTAATTGAATATTTAGCCCAGAGGTCAAAGAGACGCAATACAGATTTTGAATTCAAGTGCATACACATTCATTCTGAAATTACTCCACCGTTGAATGATGAACTTTCTTCCATGTTCAGGCAGTGGGATGTGGATGTTGAAAGTATTTTTGTGGATGTGCTCAACAGGGTAAAGCCTGGCCGCAAGATGAACTGCTACTGGTGCAGTACCCAGCGCCGTACAGAACTTTTAAAATACGCAATGGACAATGGCTACAACAAGATTGCCTTGGGCCATCACCTTGATGATATTCTTGAAACCATGCTTATGAACATGCTGGATAAAGGTGAATTTGCAACCATGCCGCCTGTAATGAGGTATGACAATTATCCGTGCCAGATAATAAGGCCCCTTTGTTATTCTGATGAACAGACAATCATAGATCACGGTATGGAAATGGGATACATAGTTAGTACCTGCACCTGCAACTATCAGGAAACAAGCCGCAGAAAAGATGCAAGAAAGAGCATTGAATTTATTACGGGCGGAGACAAAATTAAGAAGAACAAGCTTTTCCAGTCAATGAAAAACATTCTTCCAGACTATTTGCCTTAATCGATGATGAAGTCAAACCAGTCTTCTGCATCGCGTTCGTTTATTCCGCCTTCAATAGGGATTCCGGCTTCCTTTACACTTTCTGGATTTCCGGAAATGAGTGGATGCCAGGAAGGCAGTGGTTTTTTTTCATAAACCAAACGATAGGAACATGTTTCAGGAAGCCATTTGAAGGCTTTTATTTTCTTTCTGTCAAGCTTGATGCATTCAGGCTGGTTTTCAAAACGGTTTTCGTAATCTGTGCAACGGCAGGTTTTGCAGTCAAGAAGATCGCAGGCAACCCGCGTGTTGAGGATCTTTTTCCACCAGAGCCAGCCGTCTACTATTTTTCTGTAGCAGCATTTTCCACAGCCGTCACAAAGTGATTCCCATTCTTCCTGAGTAAAATCCTTAAGTTCCTTTGTTTCCCAGAAGTTTGCCATTAGATGCCCTGTGTCATGAAGATTTTAGCCATGTAGCCAACATAGCCTATGAGCATTGCAATTCCACCCCAGCGTTTGATTGCATGTCCTGGAAGGTAGCAGAGGAGTGCAAGCAAAAGGGCAGCACCAAGGGCAAAGAATGAATCAACAAGGAAGCCGTCAAAGGAAATCTGAACGAAACAGGCTGTAACGCCTGCAACGCAGAGAATGTTGAAAATGTTGCTTCCGATGATGTTTCCGATGGCAATGTCTGTCTTTCCTTTTCTTGCGGCTGTAATTGAAGTCATGAGTTCAGGAAGGGATGTTCCGAATGCAATCATTGTAAGACCTATGATTCTGTCGGATACGCCAAAAGTTTTGGCAATGGCGGTTGCGGATTTTACGACAAAGTCGCTTCCATAGATTATGCAGGCAAGTCCTACTACAAGAAGGATTGTCATGAACCACCATGCATCTTTTATTTTACTGAGCTTAAGTTTGAATCCTGTAAGATTTTCAGCAGGTTCATCATCATCATCTTCTTCTGCAAAAAGATTGGTCTTTGTTCTGATTGAAATCACAAGGAGGATGATTATGTATGCAACAAGAAGAGATACCATTACATAGCCGTCAACATTCGAAAAGGAGTTTCCAAAGTATCCAAGGGCAATGAAAAGCACTGTTGCTCCAATCATGTACGGAATGTCCAGTACTAAGGAATTTTTCTGGCATGGAATTTTGCAGATGAGGGCTGTTATGCCAAGAATAAGGACGATGTTCATGATGTTGCTTCCAACAACATTCCCTATTGTAATTCCCGCTGAATGCATTTTAAGGGCAGAGGTAAGGGAAACTGAAAGTTCTGGTGCTGATGTTCCAAATGCAACAAGTGTAAGTCCGATTACAAGTTCAGGAATTCCAATCTTCTGTGCAATTCCCGCTGCCGAATCTACAAACCAGTCTGCACCTTTTACAAGCATAATAAACCCAACGATAAGTAAAATGAGGTTCAACAAAAATTCCATGGCATTCTCCTCTTGATTTCAATATACAAAAAATAGATTTGTTTTACAATGAAGATGCTTTCAAATTTGAATGTAAGATTGTGGTACTGGAACGCTTTGAAGTTAATGTGGAATATGAATGGAGTATTTTAATTCAATATCAAATTTGACAAAATGTGTTTTTTTGATTACATTTGATGGCAGAGGTGTGTATAATGGCTACATTAAGTGTCAGATTGGATGATAAAACTCACAATGCATTCCTGGAATTCTGTGATACTGTTGGACTTTCTGCCTCGACGGCTTTCAATCTATTTGCAAAAGCAGTTGTCAGGGAACAGAAAATTCCTTTTGAAATCAAAGTTGATTCATTTTACAGTAATGAAAATGTATCCCATATACTTGATGCAGATAAAAGGATAGACGAAGGGAAGTACATCATTACGGACATGAATTTAAACGTTGCTTCCCCAGAGGTTGAAAATTGAAGATCCTTTGGGATGAAGAAGCTTGGCGGGATTTAAATTCATATCTGCTCAATGGTGATAAAAAATCATATAAAAAAATTATTTCATTGATTGAAGACATTGATAAAAACGGGGTTGATAAGGGAATCGGCAAACCTGAAGCGTTGAAATACAATCTGAGCGGAATGTATAGTAGAGAAATCAATGAAAAAGATCGTTTTGTTTATAAAATTGATGAAAACGGGAATCTAAGGATCCTGCAATGCAAAACTCATTACGATAAAATGTAAGAATAATTATATATTTAAGTTATCCATTGATATAATTCTAGAGTCACCCTATAATCTTCAACTTTGATTCCGTCCTTTTCAAGGCGGCGTTTCAGTTCCTCTATTCCAAGTCCAAAGTTTTGTGCAAGTTTTCCCTGGGCGTTTACCACCTTGTAGCAAGGGTAGTAGTCGGGCAGTGGATTTGCATGAAGGATGTTGCCTACGGCACGGCACATTTTTTTGTTTCCAAGATGCTCTGCGATCTGTCCGTAGGTTACAACTTTTCCTTTTGGAATTGTCCGCAGATAGTCGTAAACTTTCTGGGCGGTTGGAGTTATTTTGTTCATTATTTTTTTCCGTGCATAGTGGTGTAGAAGTTGGCTTTTTCCCGATACCACGGGATTTCCTTAAGAGTTTATCTTGTTTTATCTTATCTACTCAATACTGAAAACCATTAAATCCATCTTTGATCTTATTCTTGAAATCGCTGAATTCATCAGGAATAAGGGAGAATAAATTTTGCGCAACAGTATAAATAGGAATGTTGCACTGAATGTAAAGTATGGTCCTAAGTGTAAGGAACTTGAGGAACTGACTGTCTATGTTGCTGTCCTGAATGATTTTTGCAGAAAGAATTTCATCAATGATATGGGCTTCTGCAGCATCACATAAAAGTTGAAGTCCAAGAGATGTAAACTCGTCTGAGCTTTCAATCTGACATTCAAGTGAAAGAATTCCTTCCCGTTCAGCAATCCTGCAAAATTCAATAAGTTCCTTGAATTTGGATTCAAACAGATTTCTGTTTTCTTCAGATGAAAAAAAATCTTTTCCGTTGCTGATCATTTTTTCTCTAAGTCCAGACGAAATACCAGTTTTAGTAAAGATGAACAAAAACTCATCCTTGCATTTTTCAGGGAGGTCTATCAGCTTATATGCAGCTTTCTTTGATGGCTTTGTGATGAATGTCTCCTTTTCACCATCAATCATAGAGTGTTCAGAAT
>JAUNCR010000104.1 GCA_030526505.1 Spirochaetales bacterium | reverse complement strand
TGGTCTCATGTCGAAATCAAGCAGTTCAAACTAAACATGCGGTAGTTTCGACAGGATCAACCACCGCATCCAGTATAGCAACACAATTTACGGACACAGCCAAATAAAATAAGGGCTGTCCAGAAAACTTGGGCATCCCTTTGTGTTTTAAACCTTCCGGCAATTACATGGATTTTTTTTGTAATTGCAGTTTGATTTTAATTTCTTGCAGCAACACCTGCAGCAATAAGTTCTGGAGAGTACCATACAGGTCCACCACTAGCCCTACGATTCATGAAGCCGAAAGCTTCACCTGGGTCACTTGAATTTGTATAGTTACCGTTGTCCCAAAGAATGGCAGCAACTTCGTTGTCCTTGCAAAGTCCAAGATAGTATGTGAACCAGTTTTTTCGCTCGGTAGGGTTGTTTCTGTTTGTTGCACCCATTTCTCCGATTACTACAGGAATTCTCTGAGAGATAAAAGTGGTTTTCAAATCTGTAAAATGCTGGCTCAATTCGGATTTGTCTCCATCTGTGAAGTCAGAATGTCCATCTGGATTCATTGCAAAGTTGTAAGGAGTGTACATGTGAACGGAAAGGGCGAGTCTGTTAGTTGCAGAGTCGTATGGAACTTTGAAAACACCGGCATTTTTTCCGTTAATTGCACCGTAAGGAGATGCGACATAGCCCGGGAACATGATTATGCGGTTTGCGTTGTTTCCACCAGATGCGCGTATTACATCGACTGCCTTCTGGTTGAGTTCATTGATGACTGCAACGTAAGGTTTACAAGAGTCGCATGTATAGCTATCTGAACAACTCCATTCATGGGAATCACCAATTACGCGTGGTTCATTCAATGTTTCAAAAATAAGGTGTCCGTCGTAATTCTTGAATGTAGCAGCAACCTGTGTCCAGATTTTTTCTACAAATTTCAGCGATTGGGTTTTGTCAGAATCGTATAATGTAAATCCTGCCTTCGTGCCAAGGGTTCCTTTGTAATTATCGTGGTGAATGTTGATGATTACAAACAGCCCTTTGGAATATGCCATGTTTACGACTTCCTTAGCATGATTCATCCATTCAGAATCAATTTCCATTGAATTGTTAACATGGTTATGCCATGAGATAGGAATGCGGACTGATTTCATTCCTGAATCTTTGATCTTCTGGAACAGAGCGTCAGATGCTGTGTTTTTCAAACCCCAGTCACTTTCTTCGCCGCCTTTATTGTTGCCCCAGTTTTCACCGTCATCGTTGGCATCAAGTGTGTTTCCAAGGTTCCATCCAAAGCCCATTGAATTGACAATGACACGCGCAGTTATAGCTGGATTAGATAAGTCGATTGCCTGGTCAGCCGGTAATACTGGGGTAGGTGTAGGAATTGGACTGCTGCCACCGTCATTACCATTGGCACATCCAAAGAACAAAGCCATTGCTAAAGTTGATGCAATGATTCCTGAAAAAAGTGATTTGAATTTTCTGTTCATAAAACAACCTCAATAAAATAAAGATTTTTCGTGAACTTTTTGAACTGAATTTAAAAAGGGTGTAGTTTTGACTATCAATATAAGGATAATGCGTTAATTTCAGAAAACATATTATATTAATTAAATTCCTGTCAAAATTTTAGGAAATTCGGGGGTAATAACAAAGAATTTCGGCAAGCAATGACGGTAGGGTGTCATTACGAGGAGCTTGCGACGAAGTAATCCACATGCCAGTTAGCAAATAAATGCAATGGATTGCTTCGCCTTTTGGCTCGCAATGACATGAAATCCGCAATTCTCTTTGCGGGAATAGTGTTTTAGTATCCCAGTTCTTCGCCAACAAGGACAACCTTGATGCGTCCAGGAGGGCAGCTGGTTCTTGTTGTAACGATGTTTGCGCAAAGGCTGTCACCAACACAGTCAACGCAGCGGCCAGTTTTTGAACAAGGGGTGTTCAGGTTAAGGCGAACTGCGTTTGGCGGTGTTGCTTCTGCACGGACACGGCGGATTGCATCGTCAACAGTTGGCGAAATCTTGTTCATGCCGGCAAGAACGATGACCTGCTTTGGCCCGTAGATAAGGTAGCAGACTCTGTTTCCCCTCTTGTCGATGTTTACAAGTTCGCCGTTGAGGGTTATTGCGTTGGAACTCATGAGGAAGGTGTCCGCATTGATGTTCCTAGTGTTTGCTTCTTCCACGGAAATCTCTTCGCGCTTGATAAGGCTGTGTCCGGCAGCTTCAATGTCTGCCTTAAGACCGCATTCATCGATTGTCATGGATCCACCGTAGCCAACGGATTTTCCAGCATCCCCGATAAGTTCAAGAACCTTCTTCTTTGCATCGTCAATGTTGTCGCAGTAGAAGGCTTCCATTCCGCGTGACTTCATCTTTGTGATGATGTTTTCTGCCTGGATTTTATAGAAAGTTTTCTTGTGAACATTCATTTCTTAACCACCTCTGAAATTGCCCCTGCAAGACCGCTGAAATTCTGTATGTCGCTTGGAACGATGATTTTTGTTGCCTGTCCGTCTGCTGCCTTTTCGAATGCTTCAAGGCTTCTTAAGCGGATTACATTTTCGTCGACTCCTGCATCCTTGATCATCTTGAGACCTGCGGCAGTTGCTTCCTGAACCTGGCGGATTGCTTCCGCTTCACCTTCTGCCTTCTTAACTGCGGCTTCCTTTTCTGCTTCTGCGGCAAGGATTGTTGCTTCCTTTGCGGCCTGTGCTTCAAGGATCCTTGACTGCTTTTCACCTTCTGCTACAAGGATGGCGCTCTGCTTCTGGCCTTCTGCAATGAGGATCTGTTCGCGGCGTTCGCGTTCTGCACGCATCTGCTTTTCCATGGCAACCTTGATTGCTTCAGGAGGAATGATGTTCTTGACTTCAACACGGTTTACCTTGATTCCCCATGGGTCCGTTGCCTCGTCAAGGATGGAACGCATTCTTGTGTTGATTACATCGCGGCTTGTAAGGGTCTGGTCAAGCTCAAGTTCACCGATGATGTTGCGGAGTGTTGTTGCACTAAGGTTTTCCAAAGCGTTGATCGGTTTTTCAACACCGTATGTGTAAAGTTTTGGATCTGTAATCTGGAAGTAAACTACGGTGTCGATCATCATGGTAACATTGTCTTTTGTAATTACCGGCTGAGGCTGGAAGTCCAGAACCTTTTCCTTAAGGCTCATGCTGTTTGCCATTCTGTCGATCAATGGAAGCTTTACATGAAGCCCCACCTGCCATGTTGAGCTGTAGGCTCCAAGGCGCTCGATAACATAGGCATAGCTCTGAGGAACAATGCGGATGTTTGTAACGATGAGAAGGAACACGATGAATGCAAGTGCTGCAATAAGATAGATCATTTTTTAATACTCCTTTAAATACTTTAATCAGTTTTCAGAATCCTGATTTTTAGAAACCTGTTTTATGACAAGAGTGTTTCCTTCCACTCTTGAAACCGTACAGATTGTGTCCGATGGAATTTCAGTACCGTCATCTGATTTTGCAGTCCAAACGACGCCGTTCTTTGTCTTTGCTTCCCCGAATTTGAATTCGGAAATTGGTGAAATGCAAAGAACCGTCTGACCGTCCAGGCTGTTGATGTTTCCTTCGCTCTGCTTTCCGGTTTTAAGGAACTTTACGACAAAAGGTCTTGTAACGATTGCAAGGATTGCCGTAAGGAAAACAAAAATCAGGATCTGCCATTTTAAAGGCATTCCTGCTCTTGCAAGGAAAATCATGGGGATGCTGGCAATTGCTGCCCATATTGTGGTGAGTCCAAGGGTAAGTGCTTCCAATACAATGGAAACAACAAGAACTCCAACCCAGATCCAGGGCATTACTGTAATCAAAAAATCAATCATAGTCTAAATATAAGAATTAAATCCTCAATGTGCAAATTTAAAATTCAGGGCTTATGTTCAGGAAAGTTTTTTTCCGTCGCTGAAAGCCTGCCCAACTTTTTCTCCCAGCTTGTAATATCCATGGTTGGATGGATCATAGCAGATTGGATGGAATTTATTGAGGTCTACATTTCCGTTTTCATCAAGAATCTTCTCGTCAGCGCAGATGTTCACGATTTTTCCGATGTAGTGCATTTCATCCTTTGAAAGGTCTCCGTCAATTCTGTGTAGGGTACATTCAAGGCAGAGAGGAAGTTCGTTGATTACAGGTGCGTTTACGAATTCACTTTTGCGTGTTGTAAAACCTGCTTTTTCCATTTTGTCAGAAACATCATTGCCGCTTACGATTCCAACATAGTCGCAGGCAACGACATGTTCAGCATCGGCAATGCTTACTGTAAATGCCTTGTTAAGGTTTATATTGTCTGTCGTAAGGTGCTTTGAAAGTGAAATGCAGATCTGGTCTGCTTCTACGATTCCGCCCCAGGCTGCATTCATGGCATTTGGCTTTCCGTCCTTGTCATAAGTTGCAAGAATAAGAACGGGCATTGGATAGATCATTGGTTTTGGACCAAGGTTTTTCATAATATTCCTCCTGATGTATTGTTTGCATTCCATTTTAGCACGGGACGGATGAAAAAGCACTTGCGAGTGCAGATTATGCAACAGGTATTGCAGAAATTCCATTTTATTTGCCGTTTAAATGCGGTATTCTGAACTAGTCTTATGGAACAATAGGGGGTTTAATATGACAAAAAAAGCAAAATCATTGGCTGTTCTGGCGGGTGCTTTACTTGTCCTGCTTGCATCTGCAGCATTCATCATTAAGTCTCTATATACGAGAAAGACACTTGGTGACCTTGTTTTTGAACCCGATTATTATTGGGCGGAAGAAAAAGCAGATACGGACAAGTGGGATTTCCGCAAAACCTATGCAGGATACGATTATTTTCTATATATACCGCCTGAATACAAAAATGACCGGCACAATGAAAAACTGAAAGTTCCTTTGTTCGTCCTGTTCCACGGAAGTGAAAGCAAGGGTATTTCTCTTGGCCGCTATGGAAGGATGTTCACCGATAAAAAAATCCAGTCCATAAGGCCCTGTGCGGTTTTGGTTCTTCTTGCACGATGCGGATACTACAGCGACTGCCACGACACCAGCATGCTGATTCAAAATGTAATTATTCAGAATGAATGCATAGACAAAAAAAACATAATTGCCTTTGGACATAGTCAGGGTGCATACTATGCGGTAAAAATGGCCTGCTATCAGCCTGAACTGTTCAAAGCCGTAATTTCAGGCAGTGGATATTATCAGCTTACATTGAAGGAACTTTTAAAAGTTCTGCCGGTTCAATTCTGGTGGGGAAATGCAAAAAACGATAAGGGAATATACGAGCAGGGATGGAAAAGCGGAAGGCTTGTTTCAAAGTACTGCAGGAATTCAGTTTATGCAGAATACGAAAACCGAGGCCATTTCTGGGTAGAACTTAACGATGTTTCTCCGACAGGTGAAGTTTTCCTGGAATGGCTGGATAAGGTTCTGAATGAAAAATAGTGCATAGTAAATATAAAAATCAGTTCCCGTAGAGAACCGTGCCAAGGCAGAAGGCGACAAGTGCTTGTCATTTTTTTTCAATCAAATGATAATTGAAGCAGGGAAGTTGATTATGAACTGCGCGGAAACCGTTACGAAAATCCTTATGGAAAAAAATCTGACCATCACTTTTATGGAAAGCTGTACAAGCGGACTTTTGGCTTCCATGTTCACCGACACTTCCGGGGCATCGGCAGTTTTCAAAGGCAGCCTTGTCACCTATAGCAATGAAATGAAAATTGCGGCTGGAGTTCCTTCTGAAGTCATAGAAAAATTCGGCGTGTATTCTTCCGAATGTGCAAGGGCCATGGCGGAGACTGCAAAAAAAATCTATGGAGCGGACATTTCGATCGGCATTACGGGCACTACGGGAAATGTTGATCCTGCAAATTCAGACAGCGTTCAGGGCAGGGCTTTTTACTGCATTGTTCAAAACGGCAAAAACCATGATTTCATAATAGAAGAAAATGTAATCGGGCTTTCCAGAAAAGAAATCAAGCAGCTGTATGCCGACAGGGTTTACGGGGAACTTGAAAAAATTTTGGGACAGATTTAACAGGCTTTCAATAAATATAATTTTCCTTTATTCAAACCACAAGTTTATTTCTTTTATTTTTCAAAGGGTATAATGTCTTAGTTACAGGTTATGAAAACTTTACGACTAAACAATTATCTTGGGCCTTTTTCTTTTTACAGGGATGCATTGAAAATTGCAGTTCCCGTTATGGCCCAGGCACTCATACAGACAATGGTTTCTCTCATCGACAACTTTATGGTTTCCGGACTTGGCGACATAAAGATGTCCGGCGTAAACATTACGGGTCAGCTTCTTTTTGTGTTCATGGTTTTTATGAACACGGTCTGCATTTCAGGCGGAATCTACATGACCCAATTTTCCGGGGCGGACGATAAAAAGGGAATGAAGCAGGCCTTCTGCTTCAAGCTGATGATGGGAATCCTTGCAATCATTCTTTTCAAATATGTTTGCCTTGTGATTCCGCGCCAGTTCTTGAGTCTGATGGTGAAGGGAAACACTCAGGCTGATTTGATTCTTGACCAGGGTGTTGCCTATATGCGCCTTATGGCATGGATGGGAATCCCAATGATGATTTCAACTGTCATTGCATCTTCCTTCCGCGAAATTGGCGAAGTAAAGGCTCCCCTTGTAATTTCCGTAATTGCAACTTTGGTGAACACTTTCTTCAACTGGCTCTTGATTTACGGCAACCTTGGTTTTGCACGCCTTGAAGTAAGGGGTGCTGCCATTGCGACAATCATTGCCCGTGTTGTTGAGATGGTGATTTTCATCTGTTACCTTTATGTGAAAAAGCCGCCCTTTGTAATTCAATTCATTGATGTTGTGCAGATTAATTTCAAGCTGATTCTGGAAATACTTCGCAAGGGATGGAAGATTCTGTTTTCCGAAATGGTTTGGGTTCTTGCAGAAACAGTTACAACTGCCCTTTACAACGGAAGGGGTGGTGCCGATGTTGTTTCCGGCATGAGCGCAAGTTTTGCAATTGCCAACCTGTTCTTTGTGGCCTTTGGCGGAATGACAACGGCAACAAGCGTAATCCTTGGAAAAACTTTGGGGCAGGGAAAACTTGAAGAAGCAAAACAAAAGGAAAAATGGCTTTTGAACGGAGCCATAATTTTTGGATTCATCATGACTGTCTTTGGTCTTATGACATTGTTCCTTGTTCCGCTTGTGTTCAGAAACCTTACGGCAGATTCCCGGAGCATTTGCACAAGGATGGTTTTTACAATGGCACTTTTCATGCCTGCATGGGTTTATGTAAACGCGCAGTTTGCAGTTTCCAGGGCTGGAGGAGATACTGCCATGGGAATGATTGTGGATGGAGTTACAAATGTGGGAATTATCATCCCGTCAGTTTTCTTCATGGCCCTCTGCACATCCATAGGACCTGTGTGGATGTACACGGTGGTAAAACTTGTGGACTTTATAAAAATTGCCATTGCTGCAATCTGGCTTAAGAAAGGAAAGTGGATTAAAAACCTTGCAGTGGAAAACAGGCAGGATGCTTAAAAATAAAGTGGCCGGAAACTAGTTGAAGTGCACCCCTAAAGTTGGACAAATAAAGTTCAATTTTAGGAGGTGCATTTT
>JAUNCR010000103.1 GCA_030526505.1 Spirochaetales bacterium | reverse complement strand
AGGTATTTTGAAAACATAGAATTGTATGACAAGTTCCCTGATTTGGGGTTGCCAAATGAGGACAAAAGGATAATTACTTCATGGTTCATGATGATACCGGTAATTTTGTTCATGCATACGAGAAATCAAAAAATTAGTCCTGAAGTAGTTCAGGCAATGTTAAAAGATATATTGATAATGATGGAAACAGGAATGGGAGATAGAAAATGAAAGTTAAGGTTAAATCCATAATTTTACAGGGAATTGCAGTTTTGTCCCTGAGTTCATTTGCTTTTGCAGATGATGCGGAAACAAAAGGCAGCAAGGTTGAATTGACAGTGGACAAAGCCATTGAATATGCCCTTGCAAATTCCAATTCAATAAAGTCTGCCGACATTGATCTTGCAATGAAGGAAAGGGCCGGTAAAAACGGATGGAATGTTCTTTTGCCTTCGGTAAATGCAAGTGCAACTATGAACAGGTCTAGTGATGATGCAATTACATCTAAAGGCCTTCCTTCTTCGATGTTGAATGAGAGCATGCACTGGACGGGAGTGATAGGAGTTTCTGCCAGCTGGAATTTTTCATTTGCCTACATTGAACAGATAAGGATTGCAAAAAAGAATTATGAAGTTGGCCAGCTTTCTTTTGAGAAGTCTCAGCGTGAAATAAAGGTTAACATCCAGAAGCTTTTCTATGGACTTCTTCTTCAGCAGGAAAGCCTTAAGCTGAGCAAGGACTCCCTTGAAAATTCAAGGCAGCGCTATGTTCAGGCCGAAACAAACTATAGGAACGGTGCTGTTCCTGAAATCCGCCTTTTGCAGGCACAGGTTGCTTATGAAAATAAGAAGCCTTCCGTTTCAAAGGCTGAAAATGAATTCAAGACATCCCTTGATACTTTTGCATTCCTTCTTGGATATCCTGTTGGCACTGAAATAGTTCTTTCAGGTTCAATTGAACCAAACTACATGGATGTTGACTACGATAACCTCATGAACCTTTATTCAGGCTATAATCTGGACATCCAGAACCTGGACAAGAACATTGAGATTGCAAAGATGGGGCTTACTGCCGCAAATCTTGGAACTTATGTTCCGGCCTTAGCCCTCAGCTATTCATACATGCCAATGCTTACTAACTTTCTTGATGCAGACAAGGGTGGCTATCCATCAGGTGGAGACTGGAAGGACCTGAACGGCAGCTTTAGCCTGACTCTTGCATGGAACCTTACGAATCTGTTGCCTTTCTCTTCAAACAGGCAGCAGGCAGCTGATACAAAGGCAACCATTAACAAGCTTGAAATAAGCCGCAACATGCTTTTGGAAAACCAGAAGATAAATGTTAGAAAGGCAGTCAACACTCTTGCCGATGCCCGTGAACAGATTGATGTAATGTCACGCAACATTGGACTTGCACAAAGATCATACGAAATGACTGCACGAAGTTATAGAAACGGTACTACGGAATTGCTTGACCTTCGCGATGCCGAAGACCAGTTGAACCAGGCTAAACTTGGACTTGCAAGCCAGAAATTCAATTACATTTCTGCTTTGCTTGACCTTGAAACTGAACTTAATATTGATTTGAAAAAGGTTTCTGAAAAATCAGGAACAGCAGAAATTGAAAAGGCAAACGAATAACAAAGGGGAATAGAAATGAATTTTAAGAAGACTATTATTTTTACAGCTTGTGTTGCATCGGCATTGGCACTTGTTTCCTGCAAGGGTAAAAATGGTGATGAAAAGAAGAAAGCCGAGGAAACTCAGGAAACTGTATACGCAGTAAATACTTTCAGGACAAAGTCCGGCAATCTGGACAACTATCTTGAATTCGGTGGTGATGTTTCATCTGTTTCTGCCATTGATGTTCTTCCTGATACAAACGGTAAGATTACCCGTACTCTTGTTAGCGTTGGCGACAAGGTAAAGAAGGATGACATCATTGCCTATGTAGATGCAAGCCGCCCTGGCATGAACTACGCAGCAAGCCCTGTAAAGGCTCCTGTAAGCGGAACCGTTACATCTTATCCTTATACAGTAGGTGCTACTGTTGCACCAAGCATGTCCATTGCTAAAATCAGCGACACTAAGGACCTCCAGATCAAGGTTAACATTCCTGAACGCTTTGTAAGCAGAATTCAGCTTAACCAGAAGGCAGCAATTACTTTTGACTCTTATCCTTCTGATGTTTTCAATGCAATCGTTTATGAAGTAAGCCCTGTTCTTGACAGCGTTTCAAGAACAATGGCAATCAAGCTTAAGATTGTTCCTGAAGATCCAAAGGTTCGCGTAGGTATGTATGCCCGCGTTAAGCTTATTACTGAAAGCATGCACGATGTTATCGTCCTTCCTTCCAACGCAGTGGTTATGCGCGAAGGCAAGCCATATCTCTTTGTTGTTTCCGACAAGAAGACAGAAAGCGGAAAGTCTACTGTAGACATGGTTCCTGTTAAGCTTGGTATTTCCGTTGACAACAATACTGAAATTGCAGAAGGCGTTACAGCCGGTGCTGAAGTTGTCATAAAGGGACAGACCCTTTTGAATCAGGGTGACGCAGTAAAAGTTCTTGCTGTTGTCAATGAAGAAAGAAAATAGCATAAAGGATTTTTTTAATGAGCATTTCTGAAATTTGTGTAAAGAAACCGGTAACTACGCTCCTGTGCTTTTTCATGGCCATTGCACTTGGTATTTACTGTACGTTTAATCTTCCAATGGACATGTATCCTAACATGACACTGCCATATGTTCTTGTTTATACAACATACAACGATGCAGGTCCTGAAGAAGTAGAGCAGAGCATTACAAGAACCATGGAATCTGTTCTTTCAGGTCTTAGCGGACTCAAGAACATGACTTCAAAGTCTTCCATGGGTGCAAGCATCATCTTCCTTGAATTTGATTATGGGGTAAACCTGGATGTTGCCGGAGGTGACATCCGAGACAAAATCGACATGATTCGAGGGTATCTGCCAGAATCTGCAGATGCTCCGGTTGTAATTAAGATCGACCCATCCATGATGCCTATCATGTTCCTTTCGCTTGAAGGAGAAAGAACTCCGGAAGAATTGCGCCAGTACGCTGAAGATGTCATTTCAAAGCGCCTTGAACAGCTTGATGGTGTTGCTTCTGCAAATGTAATCGGTGGCCGTGAAAAGTCAATCAACATTGATATTCCCCGTGACCGCCTTGAAGCTTACGGACTTTCAATCACTTCCGTTGCCCAGATGATCGGGGCCCAGAACATCCAGAGTTCAGGCGGCCGCATCACATCCGGCGACACAAACTATACAATCAAGACAAACGGTAAGTACAAGACTGTAGAAGACCTTAAGGATACTGTAATCACATATAAGGTGGACATGCTTGATGCAGCCCATTCTTCTCAGTTGCTTTCCGTTCGCCTCCGCGACATTGCAGATGTTTACGAAGGCTGTAAAAATGAATCTACACTTGCTTACCTTGATTCAAGACCTTGTGTCATGATCCTCATTCAGAAGCAGAGTGGTAAGAACTCTGTTGCCACAGGTAAACGCGTAAGGGCTGCCGTAAAGAAACTTGAAACGGAAATGCCTTCGGACATTCACCTTCAGGAAACAAACAATACAGTTGATATCATTAATGAAACTATTAACAATGTTGTAATGTCTGTTGTGCAGGGTGCTTTCCTTGCCATTTTGATCCTTTTTATCTTCCTCCGTTCGATCAAGAGTACAATCATCATTGGCCTTGCAATTCCGATTTCGGTTATGGTTACTTTGCTTTTCATGTACTTCAACGACATTACCATCAACATGATTTCCATGGCAGGTCTTTTGCTTGGTATCGGTATGCTTGTCGATAACTCCATCGTTATCCTTGAAAACATCTATGCCTACCGCCAGCGTGATGCAAAGCCTACTGTCGCAGCAATCCTGGGTTCAAAGGAAATGGTTGCGTCAATTACATCATCAACTTTGACATCGGTTTGTATCTTCCTTCCAATGCTTCTCTTCAAGAAGCAGCTTGGCATGATGGGACAGATGTTTAATGACCTTTCCTTTACAATCATTTTCTCTTTGATGAGTTCCCTCATTGTTGCTGTTGCTTTGGTTCCTGTTCTCTGTTCTTCCGTTCTCAGAATCGACAAAATCGTAAACGAGGGGCAGGGGGGAATCACCTATGCAATGAACAATGCCTTCAACAGGTTCTTCCTGTGGCTTGAAAATTCCTATGCAAAGGGTGTAAGCAATGTCCTTCACCACAGGAAACTCTGCATGTGGATTCTTGTGGGCGTATTTGTGCTTTCAATGGCAGCAATCAAATTCGTCGGATTCATTTTCATGCCTTCATCAGCTTCAAACTCTGTTTCCGTTGAATTTACTCTTCCTCAGGGAACTGAAGTTCACGCAACTGAAGACACTATTTTTGAAATGTATGAAATGACAAAGGAAGAAATCAAGGGATGCAAGTTCATTTCAATGCAGGTTGGTGGTACAAGCATTTTCTCTTCCGGAGCCGAAACAAATACAGGTTCAATTACCTATACTCTTTATCCTGAAGCAGAAAGACTTCCCGGTTACGACAACGAAGCATCAGCAAAGGACAAGCTCAGAAAGTACTTCAATAAATTCCCTGGTGCAGACTTGAAGTTCGGTACTAACCAGAACAACGCCTCATCCGGAAAAATGGAAATTTCAATCAAGTGTGATGACCTTGATAACCTTAGAAATACGGCAAGCTTTGTTGAAAACCTTTTGAAGGAAAAGGGCGGCGATTATGTTAACGAAGTTGAAAGCGAACAGGAAGATGGTCTTCCTCAGGCTGAAATTGTTGTTGACCGCGCAAAGATGTATGAAATGGGGCTTACAATTTACAATGTAGGTTCTGAAATCAATGCCGCAATCAACGGTAAGACTGCAACCCGTTATACTGACAAAGGTAAGGATATTGATGTAATCGTTCAGCTTTCTGAAAAGGACCGCAAGAAGCTTAATGACCTTGACCAGATTTCGGTTGTAAATACACAGGGGCAGCGCATTCCACTTTCAAGCTTTGCCCATTACGAACAGAACCTTGCGCCGGTTACAATCCTCCGCAAGAACCAGACCCGTACAATCACAATCAAATGCTCTATGGTTGAAGGCATCTCAATGGATGTTGCCTACAAGAATGTTCAGAAGATTGTTGAAGAAAACCTGCCGAAGGATGAAACTGTCCTCATCAATTATGGTGGTGATATGGAAGAGATGATCAGGGCCGTAAAGGGATTTGCCGCAATCATGCTCATGGCTGCCGCACTCGTATTTGTTGTTATGGCATCACAGTTTGAATCCCTTGTGGACCCATTCATCGTTATCCTTACCATTCCTCTTTCGTTCATCGGCGTTATGACAATATATGCCATTACAGGAAATCAGCTCAGCATCGTTTCAATCATGGGTATGCTTGTTCTTATCGGTACCATTGTTAACAACGGTATTGTTCTTGTTGACTACACGAACCTTCTTAGAAAGCGTGGACTTGAACTTGAAGAGGCCTGTGTAGAAGCTGCAAGAAACCGTCTCCGTCCAATCTTGATGTCAACATTGACAACAGTTATTTCCCTTATGCCAATGGCTTTCTTTGCAACGGAAAGTTCCCGTTCAATGCAGCCAATCGGTCTTACAGTTTTCGGTGGCATGACTTTTGGTTCATTAATGACATTGTTCGTAATGCCTTCAATCTACTTCATGTTCATTACAAGACGTATGAAAAAGGCTGAAAAGAAAGCTGCTAAAAAGGCAAAGAAAGAAGCAGAACTTCTTGAAAGACTCGGAAGGGAGGGCAAATAATTATGGATGAATTTCTTACAATAAATGATTCTTCTGTAATGGAAGTGAAAAAGTACAGGGTGGAGATTATTTGTTCTCAGGCCCTGGAAGAAGACTTTACGGAAGAATTCAAGAACAATAATGTGGCTAAAATGTTTACAAAAGTAGATGATGTAAAGGGTGCAGGCTACAGTAATCCACACCTTGGGGATGCAGTCTGGCCTCAGCTCAATACAATGTACATCATTTACTGTAACAAGGAAGATGCAGAAAAAATTGCTGCCATCGTATTGAAACTCCGTAAGCTTTACCGCACTGAAGGAATCGGCTGCTTCATAAGCCAGTCCAACGAACTTTACAGCATGTAATTTGCTGAATTAATTTTTATAAGATCCCTGCATTTGTTTTTTTCAACAGGTGCAGGGATTTTTTTTACTCATATGCTTAGTGGTAATATTTTTTAAAATTACTATATTTATATGAATGAAAATAAAAATTGAAAGATATGATGAAAATTATCTTGCTGTAACTTTTCCAGAAGGTTTCAATAATGATCTCCTTAATGCCGTAAGGGTAATTCCTGGACGTCGATGGTTATATGAAAAAAAAGTATGGTTGATTCCTGATACTCCTCTTTCAAAAAAGATGATTTCTGAAAGTATTTCGATAATTGAAAATAAAGAAATCAATGAAATGAAAAAGTTTCCATTTTTTAAGGACATCGAAAAGTTAAAGAATATTCTTGCTGCAAAACATTATAGTCCAAAGACCGTTATTGCCTATGAAAAATGGGTAAGGTTATTTTTAATGGAATACAAAGACGTTCCTGTTGTAGGACAAGAGGAAATAAATGAATACCTGACCAAACTGGCTGTGAAACATAAAGTTTCAGCTTCAACACAAAATCAGGCGATGGCAGCCTTGCTGTTCTATTTTCGTTTTATTAAAAATGCAGATTCTGATTCCTTGAATGGAGTTATACATGCAAAATACAGAAAACGTATACCAGTTGTTTTGAGTCGTGATGAAGTTTTGAAAATAATCAGTCTTATGGAAGGAAGCAAACAACTTGCCGTTCAGATACTATATGGGACTGGAATGCGCTTAAATGAAGTTCTGTCCCTACGGATTATGGATGTTGATTTTGAACTGAATGAAATTATTGTCAGGCATGGAAAAGGTGGTAAGGACCGTCATGTGATTTTACCGCAGTCACTGGTTTATAAAATAAAAGAACAGATTGAAAATGTGCGCAACATTCACAATCAGGACCTTGCTGATGGTTGGGGTAAAGTAGAACTTCCTTCCTCCTATGAAAAAAAATATTCAGGTGCAGGGAAGGAATTCTGCTGGCAATGGCTTTTCCCACAAAAGAACCGATGGGTAAATACAGATTCCGGTGAAGAGGGAAGATGGCATCTTGACGAAAGCCTGTTGCAGAAAGCTGTTAAAAAGGCCGTCCTTGAATCTGGCATAACTAAGCCCGCTACCTGCCATACATTCCGCCACTGTTTTGCAACCCATCTTCTTGAAGACGGTTATGATTTGAGGACAATTCAAGAACTTTTAGGACATTCCGATGTCCGAACAACCATGATTTATACACATGTTTTAAACAACCGCAAAGCATCAGTAGTAAGTCCCCTAGACAGACTACAGTAAAATATAATGCTGATTTTTATAGTGTTTCTTGAATATAAAATATAAAATATTTCTGAAACTTATAAGGATACGTAATAAATAACTTATACGGATACTGATATTCTCATAGCGGGAAACGCTATTTTGTTGTATGATATTGAAATACCGTATCTCTTTAAGTTCTTATATTGACATAAAAAGACAGTGATGCAGAACTTATATGGATACTGAGAAATAGTGTTATGTGGATGCACCACTGGTGCACGAGAGGAGAAAAAGTATGAAAAAAAAAT
>JAUNCR010000102.1 GCA_030526505.1 Spirochaetales bacterium | reverse complement strand
CCTGGTTTCCATTTCAAAATCAGAAAGGGACAATTCATTTTCTGCAGTTCAGAATGCCTTGGAAAAAGACGAGTCAATTGTTTTTGATCTGGTAGATTTTTATGTTTCACTGGCTTTAGATACCCGCAAAAGGATAGACCTGAACAAAGACCTTGAAGTTTACTATGGAAGCCTACTTGATTCCCTTAACGAAGTTTTGATTTGTGGTTCCGCAATCTGTTCTGAAAGACTGTATGACGGTTATGCCGGTAAATTATATGAAAGTCTTTCAACCTACGAAAATGAACTTTCCAGAAAATATGGGGAAATATGTAAGATTGAAGAGAAGTCAAAGGAGCAATGGACCCTTGCAGAAGAAAAACTGAACTATGAATACAACTGCTGGCTAAAGGATTTTGAAAATCAATATGAAAAGGCAAATGATCAGTGGAATGAAAAGTATGAAACATTCCTTATGGAAAGACAGGACTACATTTCCAGGGAATATATGGAACAAATCTATAATGCACTGGATTCAGGCAACGGGGAAAATGGAAAAGTAAATTACGGAAACTATATTGTTAATGAAGAATCCAATAGCCGTATCGAGGGGATTGTAAAATCAATTGCTTCGATGGGCGACTTTTCTTCCATTGAAAATAATTCAATCTGTTTTGACGAAGATAAAATGTCCTGCGAGATTCTTATGAATTCCATTCTTGAAGAACAAAAAAAAGTTGCTGCAAAACAGTCAGCCTATGAAGCCCATTATTTGATTGAACTACAAAAGAAGGAAGGGCTTGAAAAAGTCGCAGAGTTGAACAGGGCCCAAAGGGAATGGGAAATTGAACTTGTAAGGAACAATGGGTATTTAGTTAATGACGGTGTAATTGAGCGAAAAGTTACGGGCGGTTGCACTCTGTTTACGATGAAATATCAGAAGCAGTTTGTGCACATGTATCAGGATTTTATTGCCGAGGATTTTGAAAGTTCAATAAATTTTTCAACCGTTAATAACCTTTCTGACGAAGCAATAAAAGAATTGATTCAAAAAGCATACCTTGAATACAGCGAATGGGAAACTGAAATATTTGGAACCGAAAAAATAAAAGGAAGGTTTGAACTGTACCTGGGCGATTCTCCTGAAATAAAACCAAATGTTAATGTAAAGGAAGACACCAAGGAATACAGTTTTTCCTACGATGTCAAAGGGGAAATAACCCTCATCCTGATGGACTTGCAATGGAATGATCTGGAAGAAAGGGTTGCCTATGATGAATTTAACAATCCCGTTTGGGATTTGAAAATCGTGGACTCTCCCTGGTCGCCAAGTTTAAGGGTTGCTACTACCATAGCCGTTTCTGTTGCTGCATCCATTGTTTCCTGCGGAGCTTTGGCTGGAGGTGCTTCGGCCGTTACCGCTGCAGCATTGGCTAGTGCAATTACCATGGCCAATGAAGTGAGTTTTGCAGCCCTTGATCTTGCCGGTGGATATAAAACACCTTATGAGGTTGGAAAATCCCTGGCATCTTCCGCAGTCTCTACTGCCGTCAGCATAGCAACTGCCGGGATTGGAGACAAGATTGCAAATGCAGAATCCGCTTTGGGAAGAATTGCTGGGACTACTTTGTATAATGGCGGAAAAACTGCTTTCAATGTTGCTTCCAATTCCCTGATCATGAATGGGTTCGATATCAGCAAATTCTACGATTCCATGATGGAAAAAACTGCCCATGGACAGGCTATTGCAAGCCTTATATACGGTTCGGTTTCTTCCATTCTTGATGAAATAAATCTTGGTGGAAACGGAGCCGATGTCAAAGGTTTTTCCAGCAGTAATATTTCAAGGATTAAAAGTTTTGATTCATTTATGGGAGAATCTGCTTCCTCTCTATTTGAATACGGATACACTGGAAAAACAACCTTGAATCTTGCTTCCATAAAAGGTGTCGGCCTTTTTGAACTTGAAATCGGAAAGGAAGGCATTCAGGGGCAGTTTGGAATGGACGGCCAGAAAGTTGGCCTTACTCAGTTAGTGTCTGCTGCCGGAGGATTAAAGGACATTTTGGAAAATCATAAAATCAACAGTTATTCCATGGATGATTACAATATGGCCTGTGCCTTGAGGATGCAGTACGGATTTGGAAATATAAATGCCGGAATGCAATTGGAATCAATCTTCGATGGAAAAACAAAACTCAATTTTATTGAGGGCGAACAGGTAAGTGGGGATGAAACTTTCATTGCAAAGTCTATTCTGGAAGACGGTGTAAAAAAGATATTCATTAATGAAAAAGGCCTTGAGGATTACAAGAAGCTTGGAGTTATTCTTCAGCATGAAGCGGAAAGAAATGGAGTTGATAACGGAACCTTTGAACAGTTTCTGGAGACTTTTTCCAGTGTAGTAAGTCATACGGCAATCATCAGTGCGATGAAAAATGATCCTCTGTATGCAAAGGAAATTTCGGCTTTCATAAATACCGATGAAAACATCATGAAGGATTTGCTTGCTGTCGAGCATTTGAAATCAACTGGAAACCTGCAGGAGTATCAGTCTTACTTGCTCAGCAATTATGCTTCGTCTGAAGATTTCTGGAAACTTACCTGGGGTGGACAGATTGTAAATGACGGCCAGGGGTATTTGAAGGATGATAACGGAAATTACATAAATTCTGACGGTACTCGAACAAAAGAAAAAACTTCCAAAACCCTTGGGGCAGAGGGACTTGAAACAGGGCTTTTAAATATCATTAATAATTCAAGTAACCTTTCTTATTCCATGTTTTCTGATGAAAAGGTTAAGGCAGCACAAGCCCTTATGTTTAAGGCTGGGTTAAAGGTTTCTAATCCTAATGACGATTTCAGGAATTACAGTTGGGCTGGAAACATCCTTGGACAGAAACTTAACATGTATGACTTTTTTGTTGCTGCAGGCAAAAATGTTAATGACGATATTTTCAATCAGCATTATAATAATAGTGTGGATTTGGTTCTTGCCCAGCGCTACGGGGTTGACCTTGGATTTTCAAAGGATGCAAAGGATGCTGCAATTCCTGAAGAACTCCTTGGAAAATTTACAGACCTTGTAAATACCCACGCTCGGGAAACGAAAAACGGACAGGAATTAGTCGACAAATATAAGTTTACCGTTGGGTCTAGTGATGGAACTGAAACTTCTTTGTACTGGATCTCAAAGGACAACCCTTTCCTTGATAAACTTTTAGGACAGCATGACTTTGGAAAATTAAGGGCAACAGAAGGTGAGGAGAATTACATCATTGAAGCCCTTGATAAGTACGGGTGTAATTTTATGCAGACTATATCTGTTCCTCAGCTTTTAACAGGAAATATTTTTACAAAAGATCAAGTTTTGGATTTCTGGGAAGAATCAGTTTCAACTATCATACAGAGTAGTAATAGAACAGATTTTATTCCTTTGGTAGATTCTAGTGATTCTACTGTCAATGACAGGAATTTTTTACTCAAACTTGCTATTTGTAAATTGGGGGTATCCACGGTTGGCGCTTATTACGATGATCAAAAGGATAATGATTTTTTTAGTAATACTAGAATTTGTTTTTATAAAACTGATTCTGAAGGAAAAAATTACATCTATCACTTCGCTTTAGGCGATAAGGAAGGGAATGTTGTATTCAATCCGGGGTTTTGTATTACTGACATAGTAAAATACAATAATGTATTCATAGGAGAAAAAAGATGAAAAAAGTATTGTTAATTTTGTTTTCACTGTTTTTAGTTGTTGAAATGTCTTTTAGTCAGAATGATGATAATTCATTTCCTTTTTATGTACCTGAACAGAGTGAAATAGGTCCGTTTTTCAGGCTAAACGATTACCTGACTCAGTTTAATCCTTCATCACAAAAAGAGTCCGATGATTTCTTAAATCAACCTCTTGCTATTGGTCTTAATAATGAACATATGTTGCAAACAAATATGATTCTCTATCACATAAGAAATACATCAAATCCATATGTAAAAAACACTTTTGAAAAATTTTGCACTGACCATAGCAATGTTCCAGAATTCTACAAATTAATCCTGGAGGATTTGGAAAACAGTACTTTTAACAACAATGGACTTATGTTTAGAAATATCCCAGATGGAAATAGAATATCCTATGGAAATTTAATGTTCATTTCTCTTTTGGACAAGAAAATCAATACTTTGATTCCTCAAGGAAGAGACTGGAAAAGAATATTAGAAACAAAAGATAATTGCGTCTTTGAAACTAGTATGAATGGTGAAAAACTTAATATTGAATATTCTTTTATTGAAGAGACCGAAAAGAAATATAAAGCTAGAATCGGTAAAT
Organism: Spirochaetales bacterium; assembly: GCA_030526505.1. Lineage (GTDB taxonomy): Bacteria > Spirochaetota > Spirochaetia > Treponematales > Treponemataceae > Treponema_D. Next base: position 3,418 of record JAUNCR010000102.1, on the reverse strand, counting down.
TGAAGAAATCAAAGAGTAAATATTCCGTTGTTTTTGAAATTCCAATCGAAGGTTTTGTTGCTAAATCTAATGCAAAGGAAGTTACCATTGCCTTTGATTATAACAATGAATCAAGCAAAACCTTTTTTATAACAAATTACTTGTATTCTGAAAAAGATCATAAGACTTATGTTGTAAACTGGAAGTATACATTGGATGAAAAAAGTGTTTTCTATAAATGCCCAAAATATATTTTGTCTTACTTAACGAAAATCATTTTGTTCTGCTGGATTAGTTAAAAAAAATCTTCCATACCCCTGTATTCTTGTAATGGTATCATTTGCTTTTGCAATATGAACAAAAAAATATTAAAATGAATGCAGGGTTTATTTATGAATAAAAAAATAATTCTTTTTGCATTAATTGCGGCATTGTTTGTCGGTTGCTCGTCAACAAAGACTTCGGTAGCTCCTGAAATTGCAATTGTTTACACCAATGATGTTCACACATACATCAACAACATGGTTAAAGTCGATGGAAAATATGTTCCTGGCCTTCGTTTTTCTAAAATTGCCGGTCTTGTAAGGGACCTGAAAGGTGAAGGCAAAGAGGTGATTCTGGTTGATGCTGGAGATGAAATCCAGGGGACTTCCTACGGCTCCTTTGATGAAGGAGTTTCCGTAATTGACCTTATGAGCGCCACCGGATATAAAGTTGCTGCCATAGGCAATCATGAATTCGACTATGGTGCAGACCATTTCTATGATATTTCAAAAAAGGCTGGGTTTGACTATGTTTCCTGCAACTTCCATTATATTGGAAAAGACGGAAAGCATAAGGATTTTGCCCCCTATAAAATTATTAAGGCGGGGGGAAAGAAAATAGCCTTCATTGGAATAAGTACACCAGAAACTTTGACTTCATCAAGTCCAACTAACTTTCAGAACCATAAGGGCGAATTCCTCTATTCCATAGACGGTTGCTCTGATGCAAAGGAATTGTATTCTGCCGTTCAGAATGCAATTGATGCGGTTAAGCCCAAAGCAGACTATTGCATTGCCCTTGGTCATCTTGGCGTTAGCATGGGGGAAATCAAAGGCCACATATCAAGTGCCGATGTAATTGCAAATACAAAGGGACTGGATGCCTTTATCGGCGGACATTCACATTCCACCATTGCTGGTGAGAAAGTAAGGGATGCCGGCGGTAAAGAAGTTCTTTCCACTCAGACAGGTGCCTATTTGACTTCTGTTGGCATAATGACCCTAGGCATTGACGGAAAAATCGGAACAAAGTTTTTGAAGGATTATGACTCCTTCGATGAAAAGGTTGCTGTTCTTGAAGACCGCCTTGTTGACCGCATCAATCAGATTTATGGAAAGCAGATTGCAGTTCTTGAAACAAAACTTGATGTTAATTCTCCTGAAGTTGAAAATCGCAGGTTGATCCGTGCTCAGGAAATGAACATCGGCGACTTTGTTGCAGACAGCGTGTACTGGTTCTTTAATGAAAATCAGAGATTGGATTGCGACGCTGCCATTGTCAATGGTGGGGGAATCAGGACTTTCATTAAGGAAGGTCCGGTTACTGTAAATGATGTTAAGAATGTTCAGCCTTTCGGAAACATGGTATGCATCATTAAGGCTACGGGTCAGCAGATCCTTGATGCTTTGGAAATGGGTGCGACAGTAACAGGTGAGTGGGACTACGAATGGAATTCTCCTGCAGAAAACGGCGGGTTCCTTCATGTTGCCGGCATGAAATATGAAATTGATTCATCTTATGAATCTTCCGTAATAAAAGATGAAAAGGGAATGTTTGTATCTGTCAACGGAAAGTACAGGGTAAAAAATGTCTGCATCTTCAATAAGAAGAGTGGGACTTATGAACCTCTTGACCTTAAAAAAACTTATTCCCTTGCTGGAATTAACTATCTTTTGAGGAACTCGGGAAACGGACTTTCAATGCTCAGCAAGTGTGATGTCATTGTTGATTATGCAGGACAGGATTACGAAATCCTTGCCGACTACTGCAGAAGTTTTGCTAGGGAAGACGGTTTTGCCAGAATAAAAACTGCAGGTTCCAGACTGCATGAATATAAAGGCTACCTGATAGACTATGAAAATCCTTTCGGTGCCGGAAGGATAAAGATTTTAAAAAAATAATCTTTTTAGGGGTGTCATCAGTTGGCACCCCTTGTTTTTATACTATATTTTTATAAAAGAACTGTTGTTCCGGTTCTCTTTGAATAAGGAGTCGAAATGAAATTTGCACACATATCGGATTTGCATTTAGGAAAAACCCTCCACAGTTTTTCCCTGATTGATGACCAGGAATATATCCTTAATCAGATTGTAGAAAAACTTGTTGAAAATAAGGTTGATGTACTTCTTGTTGCAGGTGACATCTACGATAAGAATGTTGCTCCGGAAACCGGAATCAAGCTTTTCAGAAAATTCCTCAATGACCTTGTAAAGGCAAACATAAAAGTTATGGTTATAAGCGGAAATCATGATTCTGCGGAACGACTTACTTTTGGCGGAGAATTCATGACCGACAAAGGCCTTTTCTTTTCAAAGGTATACGACGGAAAAATCGAACCTGTCGTTTTACAGGATGAAAACGGTCCTGTAAACATTTATCTGCTTCCTTTCATCAAGCCTTCAATTGTTCAGCATTATCTGCCTGATGAAAAAATCGAATCCTATGAAGATGCAGTTTCCTGTGCAATAAGGCAGATGAACCTAAACCTGTCGGAAAGAAATCTCATTGTTGCCCATCAGAATATCCTTAGTGCAGAACGGTGTGAATCGGAAGAAAACATTATTGGTGGACTTGATGCTGTGAGTGACCAGGTCTTCAAGGATTTTGATTATGTTGCCCTTGGACACATACATAAACAGCAGGAAGTAGGAAAGTCAAAGGTAATGTTCTCAGGAACTCCGCTGAAATATTCCACTTCGGAGCTGGAACATGATAAAGTTATGCCGTTAATCACTCTTGGTAAAAAAGGTGAGAAGGAAATTGAATTGATTCCTCTGGTTCCAAAACGGGACCTTAGGCAGATTAAGGGAACTTTTGATGAAATCATGAGGAAGTCAAAAGACGATCCTAATAATGCTGAAGATTATATTGATGTAATACTTACGGATGAAAACGATATCCTTGATGCCATTTCCACCTTAAGGACGGTTTATCCAAACATTCTGAAAATCACTTATGACAATAAGGCTACCAAGGCAGCAGAAAATGTAGAAAGGTTCGATGCCGTGGACGAAAAGAAGCCTCTAGATGTATTCGAGGCTTTTTATAAGGCAAGAAGAGGTGCCGATATGGATGAATCTCAGAGGGAATACATTCAGTCGCTCATTGAAAAGATTTGGGGAGAAAACTAATGAGACCGTTAAAACTTGTAATGACAGGATTTGAATCCTACAAA
>JAUNCR010000007.1:17585-45139 GCA_030526505.1 Spirochaetales bacterium | reverse complement strand
TGGTCTCATGTCGAAATCAAGCAGTTCAAACTAAACATGCGGTAGTTTCGACAGGCTCAACCACCGCATCCAGTATAGCAACACAATTTACGGACACAGCCTTTATTTTAAACATATTTGAAAAGCAAATAGATGTGGGCTTGAAGCCGGAGTCCGCGCCGAATGGCTTATCAGAGTTCAATAATATTTTCCCACACCAATTACAATGTAATTGGTGTAGCGAAAAACTCAAGATTTTAATCTTGAATTTTTCGTTAGTTGACTACAAAAAGATATCTCAATAAAATATAACAATGTACGACATTAAAGATTCCAAGGGCTTTGATACAGACGAAGAAGACTTCGACACTGTAATGGCTTCTGACATTTCATTTACAGGTAACATTCGTTTTACAAAACCTTTCATGATCAAGGGGAAAATGAGCGGCATCATTGAAGCCACCAGCGACCTCCTTATTGATACCGATGCTGTTGTTAATGCAGACATTTCTACGGACAGAGTTTTGGTTAGGGGTAAGGTTACTGGAAACATCAACGGAAGAAAATTGGTGTATGTTACTTCTACCGGAACCGTAAAGGGAGACATAACATCCGCTCAGGTTGTTCTTGAACCTGGTTCAGTATTCTCCGGAAAATGTTCAATGTCCGAATAAAAAAGGAAAATCAATATGAAAAAGTTAGTTATTGTATCTTTTATTCTTTCTACAATTCTTTCAGCAGCATTTGCTCAGGCAGGAAAACCTGATGCACTTAAACTTTACCGCGAAGGCAACTACAAGGATGCCATTGCGATTTGCGAAGAAGAAATCACAACCAATCCTTCAAACATGGATTCTCATGCAGTTCTCTGCTGGTCACTTGTTGCAAACAAGCAGTACAACGAAGCTGAACAAAGGGCAACTGAAGCAAGAAAAATCAACCAGTACGACATCCGCCTTATGGAAGTTCTTGGCGAGGCAAAATACTACCTTGGAAAAAACAATGAGGCATTGGCAATGTTCCAGCGCTACATTGCAAGTTCTTCTGAATCTGCAGCAAGAATCGGAACTGCCTACTACTACATGGGCGAAATCTACATCCGCCAGGCAAAGTATGAGCATGCGGACATTTCGTTCACAACAGCAGTTCGTTTTGAACCTGCACACAGCGCACATTGGTGGACAAGACTCGGCTATTCCCGCGAAATGAACGGTGACTGGCAGAATGCTATTGCAGCCTATGACAAGGCTCTTGCCCTCAATTCGTCGCACTATGATGCAATCCGCGGAAAGAACAACTGCAAGACACACATTCAGTAAGCACTAGATGAAAGGAATAATTCACTTTGAAACATTGGGCTGCCGTCTAAATCAGGATGAATCTGAGGGGGCGGCCCGTTGTTTTTCCAAGGCAGGCTTTGTTTCTGACCTTGACCCCATCTCTTCAAAAACCTCCGTTTCAAACGATGTAATCCTCTGCATAATCAATACCTGTACCGTTACAGGCAAGGCTGAACAGAAAGCCCGCAGGATAATCAGGCTCCTGCTGGAAAAATTTCCTAAGGCACCACTCATAGTTACGGGATGCTATGCTGAACTTGACGGAAAGCAGATTACGGAAATATGTCCGGACAGAATCTGCATCCTTTCGGGCATGAAGAAATTCATACTTTCACGGATTGCAGAGGAAGCAGCCGGCGGTGTTCTTGATGCGGAAAAAAACTTGCTTGGTAGGAATCCCCTTCAGAATTTCATTGACGAGTGCAGTAAAGAGGAAGTTTCAGCCAAGTTGAATAAATTCACCCTTTTTACACCGGTATTTGAAAAGCATTCCAGGTCTTCACTAAAGATTCAGGATGGATGCAACAACAACTGTTCCTTCTGCAGGATACATCTTGCCCGCGGTAAGTCTGTTTCCCTTGATGTTCAGGAAGCCATTGACCGCGCCCGTGAGCAGGAAGCCCATGGAGCCGTAGAAATCGTGCTAACAGGGGTAAACCTTAGCCAGTACGCAGGAAAGAGCCCTGAGGGCCCTCTATTGGCCTTTGGAGACCTTTTGGAACGTCTCCTTGCCGAAACTTCAAGGGTAAAATACCGCGTATCAAGCTTTTATCCCCAGCATGTAACCGAAGACCTGTGCAAAATCCTTGCCAAGGACAGAATTCAGCCTTTCTTCCACCTGAGCATTCAGAGCGGAAGCGACAGGATTTTGGACAAGATGTGCCGTCCTTACAAGGTGGAGCATGTTGCAAGGGCAGTGGAACTGTTGAGGAAATATAAACCTGGCTGCTTCATTTCCTGCGACATAATTGCCGGATTCCCAGGTGAAACGGAAGAGGATTTTGCTCTTACGGAAAAACTCTGCAGGGAAAGCAATTTTGCGTGGATTCATGCCTTCCCTTATTCACCTCGTCCTGGAACAGCAGCAAAGGACATGAAGCCTCAGATTCCGGAAAGAATAAAGGATGAAAGGGTAAAGGTTCTTACTTCCTATGCGGTAAACGGTAAGATTGATTTCATAAGGAATGCCATTGGAAAGACCTTCAACGCAACTGTTGAAAACAGCCGTTCAATGAGGCTTGGATTGACTGCATCAAATGTTTTCCATGCAGTCACGGACAACTACATTCATGTGGAATTTTCAAGCGGAGACTTCATTCCTCAGGGAACTGTTGTAAAACTTAAGGTAACTGCCGTCCTTGAAGAAAACATCCGCAGCGGAAAGGAAATAGAAGCTGCTGCCGTTCTGGACTAGCGGTCCATAATCGTGATTTCAACGCGGCGGTTCTTTGCTTTTCCTGCCTCGTTCTTGTTTGATGCAACCGGTTTTGTTGCGCCGAATCCCTGTGTGAAGATATGGAATCTGTCGCGGACATTCAGGCTGATGAGGTATTCTGCAACTGCACTGGCGCGTTCCTCACTCAAAATCTGACGCATCCTTTCCGTTCCTGCAAGGGCGGTGTGTCCTGAAACAAGGATGTCGTTGTTAGGCCATGCTTCAAGAATCTCTGCAATTTTCTGCAGCTTGATTTTTTCACTGTCCATGAGGATTGCACTGTCCGGCTGGAACTTAATGTCCTCAAGTGCGATGGTCAGTCCCTTGTCTCCGTTCTTTACTGTAACATTCTCAAGACCCATGTCGTTGATCTTGTTCTGAACGTCCTCAAGGTTTTCTTCGGTGTTTGTCCTTGCAAATTCCGTGACTTCAGCCTTTGCAGTTCCGGTAAATTCGTAAAGGTTTCCTATTGAACTTTCAATGAGAATCCTGAAACTTTCTGTGTAGTGGTCGATGGAACCCCTTTCGTTGTCCCAGTATATGAGTTCATCGCTGAAACCCTTTGTCGCCGCAGGATATTCTGCATAGCGGTTGTTTTTTGGAACCGGGGTCTGCATGAACATTGTATAGCGGACATTGATTACATGAAGTCCGGAAGATTCCTGGATTCCAAGGTAGGTGTATTCAGCCGTGAAAGGAACCTTGTAGGGTTTCTGCATGTCAAACTGACGCCTCAAGTCGTGGGCTTCGTGTCCCTTGGCCGTCCATTTTTCACCGGCTTTGATTTCCCTGTCGGGGAATACCGGAACATCGCGGACTGTAGGCATGAAATATTCGTCGCTGATGGTGTAGATTCCAAGAGGGTTCCTTGAAAATATGCTTGCATAGTCTTCGCCGTAGGCAAACTTTGCACCGGTTCTGGATCCCGTTGAATCTTCGCTGGTCATGAAAGTGCAGTTATGGATTCCGCTGCCGTCTTTTTCAACATCAGTAACTTCGGCAGCAACACGGTTCACGATGATTGAGTGATGGTTGAGCCTGTGGTTTACATAAACATCTTCATCTACTGTAGAAAGGATCCTGTACATGTCGCCTTTCTTATATTTGAAGGAAAATTTTACCGCATCACCGTCAGTCTTGTATTCTTCAGCAAAAAGTGAAAAAGAAGAAAGTGCTAAAACTGCTGCAAAAAGGATTCTACCGATTCTTTTCATATAAACCTCTCAAGTGTGCAATTACGGTCAATACTGTTATAATAATAATCTATGCATGACTTTTTAACAATAAACCATCTGGGCTATGTTCTGGTTACGCTCGGCGTATTTATAGTCGGGCTAATATTCGGAAGGGTGTTTCAGAAACTAAAGGATATGTCCTTCATAAAAAAACAGAGGCAGGACGCCGTAAAAAAAAGCAGGGCGGTCATTGGCGGTCAGGTTGCGGAACAGATTGCTCCATATCTGCCTGATTTTCCATGCAATCCCGGTGATGTATGTTTCCTTGGAAAGCCGGTTGATTTCGTTGGCTTTACGGGGCTTGCCGAATCAGACGAGATTCGTGAAGTTGTCTTTGTAGAAGTGAAAACTGGACAGAGCAAACTCAACGGGCACGAAAAGCAGCTTAGGGAAGCAATTCAAAAAGGCCGTGTCCGCTATGTGGAGTATTGTCCGTCCATCTAACTACGGGTTGTTGATTGTAAGGAGTGCGCTAAGATCACCTGCAAGAAGCCTGTCGCAAAGATCCTTCTGCATTGGCTTTCCACGGAGGAATCCCTGGATTGTGTTGCAGTTGAACTTCTTGAGTATTTCCAGCTGTTCTTCCCTTTCTACGCCTTCTGCAATCGTATCAAGCCCCATCTTTGAAACCAAAGTAAGGATACCTTCCGCAATGTTGGATTCCGTAGCAATGTTCTTGATAAAGGATTTGTCAATCTTGAGCGTTGTAAGGGGAAGCATCTGCAGGTAGCGCAGTGACGAGTATCCTGTTCCAAAGTCATCAAGGGAAATGCCGATTCCAAGATTCTTTATTTCGTTGAGTTTTGTGATTACGCTGTCAACATTTTCAATGAGGACCCCTTCCGTAATTTCAATTTCAAGGTGTCTAGGGGTGATCTTGTAAAAATCAATTTTGCCGAGGATTTTCTTTATGAAATCTTCCTGGCTGAACTGTATTGGCGAAACATTAACGGACATGATTCCGTCAAAGTCAAATCGCTGTTCCCATTCAGAAAGTGTTCTGAGGGCTGTATCAAGCACCCAGTTTCCAAGCGGAATTACAAGATGAGTTTCTTCTGCAAGAGGTACAAACTGTTCAGGACTGATCCATCCAAGCTCATCGTCATACCATCTTAACAGAGCTTCAAAACCGCGGAGCTTTTCGGACTGCGTATAGAACTGTGGCTGATAGTAAAGCTGGAAATTCTTTTCAACCATAGCCTTTGAAAGTTTGGTTTCGATATTGAGTTTGCTGAGGAATTTCTCCTGCATCAAAGACTGGAATCCCGTGATGTTGTTCTTTCCTTTTTTCTTTGCCTCAAGTTTCGCCATGTCTGCAAACTTCAAAAGGTCGTCATATTTTTCCGAGTCGTCGGGAAAAACGGAAAGTCCCCCTGAAACGCCGATGCCTTCCGCGTTCATGAATCCAAGGACTTTCTTTGAAAAATTCATTGCTTCCGTACGGCTCTTTATGTTCTTTAAGAGAAGTATGAATTCATCGCCGCCAAAACGGGTTGGAATTGTATTCTTTGATTCAAACATGCGGAGTATGGTTGCAACCTGCTTGATGAGTTCATCACCTGCAGTATGTCCGCGTGAATCGTTGATGTCCTTCATGTTGTCGATGTCAAAAAGAAGGATGCCGAATTTTTCGTTGTTGTTTTTCTGTTCCCTGCTGATTTCCCTGATGGCAGTGTTAAGCCATGCGCGGTTGTAAAGGTCAGTAAGGGAATCATGGTAGGCGCTGAAAAGCAACTGGGTGTTAAGGTTCTGTATGCTCTTGAGCTGGTTGTCAAGGTTTGCCCTGTTTTCTGCAAGTTCCGTTGCAAGGCTTTCCAGTTTCTGATTCTGCTGGGTAAGGGCGTGCTCGTATTCCTTTGCCTTTGAAACATCAGAGAAAGTAACTGCAATCGTATTATCGTAAACACAGTTAATTGTAATCTGGAACCATTTTGAAAAATTATAGGAGTAAATTGTTTCTGAAAGAATCGTCTTCTTGAGCAGTGCTTCCTGTGCAGTTTCAAACCATGCAAGGGCAGGGGAAAGTCTTGTCTTGAATTCTGAAAAGACTTCGCCTTCCTTTAAAAGGTCTTTTGTCATCCTAAGAAAGCTTTCGTTCATGTAGCTGATCTTAAAATCAACAAGTCTGTTTTTCTCATCATAAACTGAATCGGCAAGAAGAACTGCCGTTGAAAGGTTATCTATGATGATTTTGAAGTATTCGTTCTGAAGCATTTTTACTCCGGGTCTTATTCTTAAGTGACATTTTTAAATTGCATTGGACTCCAAAGAATTTATTGGAGTCCAAAAAAAATTACATTATTCCCAACCAAATGTTGCAGGCGGCTTGTTGGTGCAGTCAAGGTAGAGTGATTCTACAAACTCAAGTTCTGCAATCTTATGAACAATCTTGTCCAGAAGCTCCAGTGGAAGCCAGGCAAAGCGGGCTGTCATAACATCTTCTGAAACAACAGGGCGGAGTACGAAACTTGCCTTGTCAGCACTTGTTGCAAACGGAAGGTCGATTGTAAGGTGCTGGAAAATCTTTGAGTACCAACCGCTTGCGTGAAGTTCTGTAAGAACAATGTTGTCTACTTCGCGGAGCTGGTCAAGACGATCCCTTGTGCAGTATCCCTTCTGAAGCTTAAGGTCTTCATCCTTTACTCCAGGCTTCTGGTAAAGCTTGAGTACTGTTCTGTTAAGGAATTTGGAGCTGTTTGTAATTGTGCTGGAAGTCTTCTCAACTTTTTCATGAACCTTTGGAACATGGAAGAATCCCTTTTCATCCTGCTCGAAAGCAAGACAGGCTGGAAATCTGTAGGTTCTGAAGTCTCCCTGAACGCCGACAGACTTAACTGGAAGAACAGTCTTTGCAAGGCTCTTTGTGCAGTTTTCGCAGAATTCTGTAATTGCAATTCCGTTGAATTCTTCCTGAGCCTTCTTGAGTTCATCCTTGTCTTCGTCTGAAAGAACTCCTTCTGAACAAAGTACATTGATTGAAAGTCCAGGGCCAGGGAATGGATGCCTCATTACAAGTTCGTCTTCAAGGCCGAGCATTTTTCCGATCTTGCGAACTTCATCCTTGTAAAGGTCCTTAAGTGGCTCGATGATGAGTCCCTGAGCAATGAGTTTCTGAATGCCGTCAACGCGGTTGTGGTGTGTCTTGATTGTGTGGCTGTTTTTTGTTCCGCCCGATTCGATGATGTCCGGATAAAGGGTTCCCTGTGCAAGCATGTATGGAACCGGGTCCTGGTCAAGCTTCTGTTCTGCAACGAAATTGTCGCGGACAGTGATGAAGTTTTCACCGACAGCCATGCGCTTCTTCTGTGGGTCTGTAAGCCCTTCGATTGCCTTAAGGAAGCTTTCGCTTGCATCTGTTGCAACGAAGTTTGTAAAGCCGTGTGCCTTGTATGCAGCCGCTACATTTGCGCTTTCGTTCTTGCGCATGAAACCGTTGTCAATGTGGAGTCCGAGAACCCTGTCGTTGCCCAATGCCTTGTTGAGGAGGGCAAATGCAACTGTTGAATCTACACCGCCTGAAAGGAAAAGGAGGACTTTCTTGCCTTCTGCATCCTTCTTGATGTTTTCGATGATGTGGTTGAGTACTGCATTGTCGTCCCAGTTCTTTTCCATCTGGCAGAACTTGGCAAAGTTTTCAAAAATCTGGTTTCCGCAAGGAGTGTCCTTTACTTCGCAGTGACACTGAAGCGAGAATCTTTTCTTTGAAAGGTTCTGAGTTGCGGCATAAGGACAGTCCTTTGTACTTCCTACAACTTCAAAACCTTCTCCCATCTGAAGTACGCCATCCTGGTGGCTCATCCAAACCTGCTGGCTTGGTTCGATTCCTTCAAAAAGAGGGCTCTTTACTGCTGGGTTAAGGTTAAGTGTGGCAAATCCGAATTCTCCTACATCTGCCTTTCCAACCTTTCCGTTGTAACCGAGCTGAACGATGTAGTGACCGTAGCACAGTCCAAGGATAGGTACATCAAGTTCAAGAATCTTTGAGTTGAATTCAGGAACCTTTTCGTCGTATACGGACGCAGGACCTCCTGAAAAAACGACTCCCTTTGCTCCTTCAAATGCATCAATCTCTGCAGAAGGAAGTGCAATTTCCGAATAGTAGCCAAGTGCACGGAACCTCTTTGCAATGAGGTGCGCATACTGGCTTCCAAAATCAAGAACTACGATCTTTTCTCTGTTCATAAAATCTATTACTCCAATTACCTGTTTGCTTACTGTTTTACAATTCAACACCGTACATGTTGAATCCGCATTTTCCCTCTTCCTTTGTCTTGTAGAGGGCTTTGTCTGCCATGTCTACAAGATCCTTATTGTATCCGGAAGTTGACTGGGCTGCTCCAACGCTTAAAGAAATTTTTCCGTATTCCTTTAGTTTTAGAAGCCTTTCATTGATTTCATTTATTTTGTTTCTGACAGTAGAATTAGCATCGCTTGTAAACTCCGTAAGCAGAACTGCAAATTCATCTCCGCCTATTCGCGCTACAAAATCAGATGTTCGGAATGTGTCGGTAAGTTCATGTGAAATAATTTTGAGAACATTGTCACCGGCAATATGTCCGTAGGTATCATTTACTGATTTAAAGTTGTCCACATCAATTAAAAGAAAGGCAACGCTCTGTGTTTCGCCACTGAAATCATTGCATATTTCAGTGAAGGCACGCCTGTTGAAAAGACCTGTAAGAGGGTCTGTATTTGCGTGTCTCTTGAGTTTCCTTTCGTTTGCAGCCTTGATGTCAAAGAACTTGTTGTAGGTTTTGGCAAGGCACCTTAATTCGAAAGAACCTGTTTCAACCAGTTTGCTGTCTGATTCAATGGAATTCATGTAGCTGTTGATTGGTGAAATGATGAATATGATGTTGAAGATGAAAACAATTACAAGAAGGATGAAAATCAGGATGAAGGTAACCCCCTGCCAGAAAATCTTTTCGCGGAGTTTCTCAAAGTTTTCGTTAACTTCCGTTTCGTTGGAAGTTTCAATTGAGTTGATGAGGAGGGAACAGTTTTCGTTTATCCTTGATTTGCAGATGAGGTAGCTGCTGTTGAAAAGAAGTTGCAGTGCCTTTTCCTTCATTTCATACTTCGAAAGCTTGGCATCAGTGTCCCTGATTTTAATGCTGCTGATTTCCTCAGGAATTTCGTCTTCATTATATTTTCCGGAAATCACCATGAGTTTCATTGCATACATTTCAACTTCCGAAAGGCTTTCCGACTGTGAGAAGGCTGTCTGAAGTTTCTTGAATTCTATTTCATCGTAGGAAAATATTTTCTCGAGTTCACTAAGGGCTTCGTTTCTTTTCCTTGTTTCATTTTTTTCAGTGAAGTAATTGTTCAGGTAAAGGAGGTTCCCCGTTACTGCAAAAAGACGCGACTGGTCCGTAAGGTAGTCGGAAGTTTTCATCATCTTCAGGGAACAGCTTCTGAATATTGAGGCCTTAGTAAGGGAAGACTTAAAGTTCTTCAGTCTTGTTGCAGACATGATTGCAAAAGCGAGGAGTATTGCAAATACTGTAAAGGAGATGGCAATCATTACAAGGTTAAGGTCCCTTGCCTTGAAGTTCTCTTTCTTTATCTTTCCCTTTAGTTCCATCATAAGATCCTAGTTAGCCATATCAGCGATATGCCCATACAGATATGTATTCTTTATTGCCTGTTTCTGAATCGTTTCAGCGCATGCGTCCTTCCATGCAGTCTTGTCCTGTACTTCCACCACATTAACGCCAGTTGCCTTGAGGGATTCCATTACAAGGGTTTCCCTTTTTTCGCAGATTTCCCTGCAGTAGGCGGAAGCGTTTTCTCCAGCCTTAAGCAATGCCATCTGCTGGGGTTTTGTCAGTTCTTCCCAAGCCTTGTTTGTGATTAAAACTTCGGTAACGCCGATTGTGTGTCCGTCAAGGATTACATTTGGTGCTGCTGAATCAAAGTAATTAGACCTGTAGTTAACTATAGGCTGTTCTGCCGTATCGATGGTTCCAACAATCAATTCCTTCAGCAGGTCGTAGAAGGGAACCTGAATGGCTTCTGCGTCAAAGTCCTTTATTATTTCGTTAAGGATAGGATCGTTGGTCGTCCTTATTTTTCTTCCTGAAAGATCTTCAATGGAGTTAAGGGGCCTTGTGGAAAAGAAATGCCTGAAGCCTTCCTCTGCAAGGAAAAGCCCTTTGAGTCCATCGGGTCTTGAACTGAATTCGTCGAGGATTTCTGACGACATTTCGGATTTTGCAAATCTCCAGAAATGCTCCCTGTCGTTGAACAGGTATGGAATTGTAAGGACTGTCGCTTTCTTTGACCCAATGGAAGTGAGGGCAAACAGAGAGATTCTTGCAAGATCGATTTTCTTTGTCGTCATCATCTCTTTGATGACTGCATTTTCATCGCCAAGAATCGAGGAGCAATTCACTTCAATTGATATTTCGCCCTCGGTAAGTCTTTTCACTTCGTTGGCAAAGAAAAGGTCCATCTGTCCGGAAACTGAATCGGGTGGGTTGACTTCTGCGAGCACAAGGGTTTTCTTTGATTTTGCGCATCCAGACAGCAAGGCGATTGTGAGGAATATTGCAGATGCCCTTGTAAAGAAATTCATTAATACCTCCCTAAAATTAAAAATTGCTTCCAGGAAGAGTTGCAAATGGATTTATTGATGTCTTTGTTTTTGTCTTTGTTGCAAGATTGTAATAGTTGAGGACTGCATAGTCTTCATCGTCCTTTCTTTCTCCGTTAATTGAAGTAAGCATTTTTTCTTCAATTGTCTTTGAAACATAGGCACGGATTTCTTCCTTGATGGAAGGTGCAGTTGATGGGAGGAGGAGGAGAATCCAGAGGGTTCCTTCCGGTGTCTGCTTGATTCCGTAGATAACGGCTTCAACCACCACCTGCTTTGTTCCAAGACGCATGGTAACATCCTGAAGAAGGAAGTTCTTTGCAATGATCTGGTTTTCAAGTACCTGTGGACAGCGGACAGCCATACCAACGGAACTGATGTCCAGAAGCTTGAGCTGGTGCATCTTAGAACCGTGGTTCCAGAAAAGGGAAGCGTCCTTGTCGTGTGTAAGGCTGGCACGGACATACTGTCTCTTTCCCTTTGCATTAAGGTCAACGATGATTTTTTCTATTTGCTTTGCAACGCCTTCGATTCCTTCGTTGAAATCGATTACTTCATAGGGAAGGTGTGCAAATTTATTGAATATGTTGATGTCTGACGGTTTGATTCTTTCCGACATTACAACAATTTTAATTGTCTGAAGAATGTCTTCGCGGTCAAAGGTCCTTACATAATTGAACCAGCCGGCTACAGTCAATTGGGCATCAAGGTTTATGAAGAGGATTGAATCAGGGTTTTTTCTGAGAAGGGGTTTTGCTTCCCGGTAGCTTTCAATGTTGTATACCTCATATTCCTGTGCCTGAAGTTTTGAAATAATTTCTTTCTTAACAGGGTATGCAGGGTTTAGGAAGAATATTTTTCTTCCAAAAATATCAAGTTGAGATTCGTTCTGCTCTGCCATAGGTTTCTCCTGTAAAAAATATTTATTAAAACTTTTTGAAAATATTTTTGACCCAAAATTCCGCAAGACCGGTCAAAGTCCTGCGGAATATAATTATCATTTGATTTCGTTAAAAATCAGCAAGCTTTGGTGCGCGAGGATACGGAATTACATCCCTGATGTTTTCCATACCTGTTACATAACGGATAAGGCGTTCAAATCCCATGCCGAAGCCTGAGTGTGGTACTGTTCCGAACTTGCGGAGGTTAAGGTACCAGTCGTAAACGCTTTCATCCATTCCGCGGTCCTTGATTGCCTTAAGAAGCTTGTCGTAGTCTTCTTCGCGTTCAGATCCGCCGTTAAGTTCACCGATGCCAGGAACGAGAACATCAACAGCCTTGACTGTCTTTCCGTCTTCGTTCAGCTTCATGTAGAACGACTTGATTTCCTTTGGATAGTTGTAAACCATTACAGGACACTTGAAGATCTGTTCTGTAAGGTATCTTTCGTGTTCTGTTGCAATGTCGCAGCCCCAGTAAGGCTTGAATTCAAATTTGTCTGCATGCTTTTCAAGTTCTGCAATTGCATCTGTATAAGAGATGCGTACGAACTTGCTGTTTACAACGCTTTCAAGCTGTGCGATAAGGCCAGGCTGAATTCTCTTGTCAAAGAATTCAAGGTCGTCACGGCATTTTGTAAGGGCCCAGTTGAGGAGGTACTTAACGAAGTCTTCCTGAAGGTCCATGTCGTCTTCAAGATCAAAGAATGCCATTTCAGGTTCGATCATCCAGAACTCAGCAAGGTGACGAGGTGTGTTTGAATTTTCTGCACGGAATGTTGGTCCGAATGTGTATACGCGGCTCAATGCAGTTGCAAGTGTTTCTGCTTCAAGCTGACCTGAAACTGTAAGGGAAGCCTTCTTTCCGAAGAAGTCCTTTCCGTAGTCTACGATCTTGTGAGCGTCTTCGATTTTCATTCCGCCCTGTCCGGCCTTTACGCCAAGCTCTGCAATCTTTTCAAGGCTGAGGGTTGTTACCTGGAACATTTCTCCTGCACCTTCGCAGTCGGAACATGTGATTTCCGGAGCGTTGATGTACTGGAATCCCCTTTCCTGGAAGAATGAGTGAACTGCAAATGCCATCTGGTTTCTTACGCGGAAAACTGCACCGAATGTGTTTGTGCGTGCACGGAGTGTTGCGTTTTCGCGAAGGTATTCCATAGACATCTTGTTCTTCTGGAGAGGATATTCTTCTGGGTTACATTCACCAAGAACTGTGAGCTTCATGAGTGTAACTTCAACAGCCTGTCCCGAAGCAGGAGATGGAATGATGATTCCTTCTGCCTTGATTGATGTTCCTGTATTTATTCTCTTGAGTTCGTTTTCAATATTATTTGCGTCTGCGCCCTGTGGATTTGAGCGGTCGAATGTGAGCTGGATGTTTGCAAAGCAGCTTCCGTCGTTAACCTGAATGAAAACGAGGTTCTTTGAATCGCGTTTTGTCCTTACCCATCCGCATACTGTTACAGTGCGTCCGTCTGGAGCGGATGTCAATAAATCTTTAATAAGTATAGGTTTCATAATATTACTATAATAGTGAATTTCCATAATAGTGTAAATTGAATTTGAGGGCGAGATTTTCCTGAGGGGTGTAAAATAAGGACATTCCGGCACTTGAAGGGGACCTGCTTTGGTTTGCCGGGTCTTTTTTTCTTAAGGTTGGGGAGGACTGAAAAGGCATGAGAATGACTGAAAATAGAGGAAATGGACGGAAAAAGGCGGAAAAATTCTGCTGCGGAAGAAGAGTGAAAAAATCGTTAAGAAACTGGAATTTAAGGCTATTTTAAGATAAAAAATGGATTTTTTTGAGATTTTCTCTAAAAAGGTGCGGAAAAATTCATTGAATGGGTCAGGATTGGGAAAAATAAAGAGAAAATGGAGATTTTGAAGTATGATTTTTTATACACTGTATAAAAAATCATACGAAAACTGTTTAAATTTTTATACAGGTAAAAAAAAGAAATTTTATTTTTAACATTTTTTTAACAATTTTAAGTGAAATTTAAGAAACTTGTAAATCTTTATAATATATAGAGTTATGAAGAATTTAAGTAATTTAAGTGAAATTTAAGAAAATTTCTAAAAAGTTGGCACAACTTATGCTTATAAATTCGCATAACATAAAGTGAAAATAACATCAATTGGAGCGATCCCATGGAAAAGGATGTTATCGGAAGTTATTTGAACTCTATAAAGAAATACAGCCTCCTTACAGCAGAAGAAGAGGTAGAGCTCTCAAAGAAAATTCAGTCGGGCGACAAGAAAGCTGTGCAGCAGCTTGTTAATTCAAATCTTCGCCTAGTCGTAAGCCTTGCAAGAAAGATGCAGGCATCACCATCAATCATTATGGATCTTATTCAGGAAGGAAATATGGGCCTTATGGTAGCAGCTGAAAAATTCAGCTCGGACTTTAAGACACGCTTTTCCACATACGCCTATCCATGGATTGCACAGTACATGCTGCGCTACATGAACAGCCGTACATCATTCATTGCTTTGCCAAACCGCAAGGAAATGATGATTCGCAAGATTCAGAAATCACAGGCTTATTTCTTCCAGCAGAACGGAAGGGAAGCTACAGTTCCTGAACTAGCCCTTACTACAGGTATTCCTGAAGATAAAATTGTCGAGTATTTGAACTATTCATATACCGTTGCATCATTGGATGTCGAAGTGAGTGACGAGGGAAACTCTGTTTCCCTTGGTGATCTTCTTCCTGACATGACATATTCTCCAGAAGAAATGTTGTTGAAAGAAGAAGAAAGGGAGACTGTAAAGTCTCTCATGGATTCTTTGCCTGGCAAAGAACGATGTGTTTTGTGGTACCGCTATAACTTTGATGGCGAACTTCATGCTAAGACTCTCCGCGAAGTCTCTAAGATTGTCGGCGTAAGTCCTGAAGCAGTTCGTCAGACAGAAATTCGTGCCGTTAAGCACATGAAAGCTGCAGTGGAAAAAATCCGCGCTGTTTGATTTTGAAAAAGGTTCATCCTTTGTAGAGTGTGGGGTGAATCTGGTTTTCATGGATCTGGATTAATACTTAGCCTCTAGAAAGTTTAATGTTCAGTCGGATTCCAGCAGTTTTCGGGGATGAATGGAATAATTTCCGTTTGTCCCCTATTTTTTTGTCTTTTTCTTTCGGCGGCGGGATGAGTTGTCTTTTCTGCTTAAGTTTTCCTGCCAACTATGAAATTCGCCGAAATTGGTTTACTATATATCCTATGAAAATGGTTTTATTGGGTACGGGAACAAGCCACGGAGTTCCTGTAATCGGATGTAATTGCAAGGTGTGTCGTTCCGAAGATCCAAGGGATAACAGGCTCAGGTGCAGTGCCTATGTTAAGGAGCCTGCCAATATCCTTATTGATGTAGGTCCGGAATTCAGGATTCAGGCCCTTAAATACAAGGTCAGGAAGGTTGATGCCCTTCTTCTTACCCATGCCCATGCAGACCACCTTCACGGCATTGATGACTTGAGGATTTTCAGTCATTCAAAGGCCTATGATCCGCATAATCGCGGTGCAGGGGAGACCGAAGGCAATGGGCTTCCGGTTTATTCCCACAATTCAGTCATAGAAGACATAAAGCACAGGTTCAGCTATATTTTTAAGGAAGTAAGGCAGGGCGGCGGAAAACCTAAGATAAATGCCCTGGCTACAGAATCCTACAACGAAAATAATCCCATAAAGGTGAACGGTGTTGAGGTTCTTCCGGTTCTCATAAAGCACGGCTACCTTGATGATTCCGGATGGATTTTGAGGGAAAGAAAGGACGACTGCTACAGGAGCATTGTCTATCTTACAGACCTTAACGCCATATCCGAAGCCTCCATGGAGCGAATATTCGCCTTTGCGGGGCAAATCGAGCATCTTGTAATCGACGGACTCAGGCTACTTCCCCATTCAACCCATTTTTCTTTCGAAGAAGCCCTTGAGGTTGCGGATAAACTTAAGCCTAGGAATGTTCACCTTACCCACATTACCCACAATCTTTTCCACTGGCAGGTTCAGGAATATGTTGATGCCATCCTGTCCCGCTACCCGAACCTTGAGGCTGCAAAACGCAGCGGCGGTTCAGTAGGTCCTGCCTATGACGGTATGGAATTGGTTTGCTAGTTTTTTTTGCCACCGGTTTAAAACAAAAAATCCCGTCTGTAATAGACGGGACTAATTTCTAGCATGACAACCTGAAATTATTCAGCCTTTGGTGCGCCTGCGTTTGCTGGTGTTACATTGATCTTCTTTGTAATCCAACCTGAGCGGAGACACTGTGTGCAGATCTTGAGAGTCATTGTCTGACCTTCGATTTCTGTCTTGATCTTAAGAAGATTTGGCTTCCACTGGCGGCGTGTGTGGTTGTATGACTTAGATACTTTGTTTCCGTGTACTGGGTGCTTTCCACAAACATCACATGTTCTTGACATAATATTACCTACCTAAAAATAATTTCAATTACAAGTTCAAAGATAATAAACAATATATGCAATATTGTCAATTGCGAAGGGCCAATCCGCCTTGCATTAGTCGACAAATTGCTGCTGTATTTCCTGAATCTGGTCCCTGTAGATGGCGGCGGTTTCGTAGTCCAGCCTTTCCGCAGCCTCCGTCATTTCCTTTTTAAGAAGCTCGATGACCTTTTTCCTTTCCTTTGGATTGAAAAGGTTTGCCCGTTTTCTTACTTCGTTAAGGTATGCATCTCCTGATTCAACGGCATCTTCTTCTTTCTGACCGTCAGGATGTTCGAGTATGTTACCTATTGCCTTGATGATGGTCTTAGGTGTGATGCCGTGTTCCTTGTTGTAGGCTTCCTGAATGCTGCGGCGCCTCTTGGTTTCTTCTATTGTTTCCTTCATTGCGTCGCTCATTCGGTCCGCGTACATGACTACCATGCCATCGGCGTTACGGGCTGCACGACCGACAATCTGAATCAAGCTTGTGGTGCTTCGGAGGAATCCGATTTTGTCTGCGTCAAGAAGGGCGATGAAGGAAACTTCCGGCAAGTCGATTCCTTCCCTCAAAAGGTTGATTCCTATGAGGACATCGATTTCTCCCAGACGAAGGGACTTGAGTATTTCAACGCGCTCAAAGGTGTCTATTTCCGAGTGAATGTATTTTACCTTAAGGTCAAGGTTTGCAAGGTAGTCCGTCAAATCCTCCGCCATTTTCTTTGTGAGGGTAAGGATAAGGCTGCGCTCCTTTCTTTCTATGCGCTTCTGAACTTCCTTGTAGATGTCCTGCATCTGTCCTTCGGTTGGACGCACTTCGATTATAGGATCCAGCAAGCCTGTAGGGCGGATAAGCTGTTCTACAACCTGAGTGCTCTGCTTTACTTCCTGAGGACGAGGAGTTGCAGTTACATAGATCACCTGGTTCATCTTTGCGGTGAACTCGTCTGCCTTCAAAGGCCTATGGTCCAGTGCGCTAGGCAGGCGGAATCCAAAGTCCACAAGGTTCTGCTTGCGGCATCTGTCGCCTTCGTACATGGCGCCGATTTGAGGAACCGTAACATGGGCTTCGTCTATGAGGCAGAGGAAATCATCCGGAAAGTAGTGGAGCAATGTTGCCGGTGGTTCGCCCGGCTTTCGTCCTGCAATTACTGCAGAGTAATTTTCAATTCCGCTGCAGTAACCCATTTCCTTCATCATTTCCATGTCGTAGGTGGTGCGGGACTTCAATCTTTCGGCTTCAAGGTGCTTGCCCTTTGCCTTAAGGTTTTCAACGGCTTCTTCCATTTCCTTCTGGATTTTATCCGTAACGCTTGCCATCATTTCCTTTGGAACGACAAAGTGTTTTGCAGGATACAATTGAAGTTCATCAAGTTCTTCTATTGTATTGCCATTCATTACGTCAAAGCGGCGGATTCTTGCAACCTCGTCAAAATCAAGCTCGATTCTGTAGGCTTCGTCGGTTTCCATGTAGGTAGGGAAGATTTCAATTACATCGCCACGGATGCGGAAATTGCCCCTTTCAAAAACCATGTCGTTGCGCTCGTACTGGATTTCGGAAAGCTTTAGGGAAAGCTTGTGCATGTCGATTTCTTCACCGCGGGTCAAATGGAGCCTCATGTCCTTGTAAAGGTCAGGCATACCAAGACCGTAGATGCAGCTGACTGTTGCGATGATGATTACATCACGGCGCTCCATGAGTGCATAGGTTGCGGCAAGGCGGAGCTTGTCTATTTCGCGGTTTACCGAAGCGTCTTTTTCTATATATAAGTCGCGGGCCGGAACATAGGCTTCCGGCTGATAGTAGTCGTAGTAGCTTACGAAATATTCAACTGCGTTGTTTGGAAAGAAGGTTTTGAATTCGCGGTAAAGCTGTGCGCTCAGTGTCTTGTTGTGGCTGATGATGAGGGTAGGTCGCTGGACTGCCTCAATGATCTTTGCCATGGTGAAAGTTTTTCCTGAACCTGTAACGCCCTTCAGTGTCTGGTATCTGTCGCCGCGCTTAAATCCTTCCACAAGTTTTGCAATTGCTTCCGGCTGGTCTCCGCTAGGTTCGAACTGTGATTCTACTTTGAAGGATCTCATTTTAGCTTTCCAACTCCATTGTCAGTCCAATGTTGTGACCGTCCCTGTGAACGGTGATGTTTACTTTGTCACCGGGTTTCTTGTCTTCCAGTGCGCTGTAATAGTCGGCAAGTCCGTCGATCTTAATTCCGTCAACTTCAATGATGATGTCGCCGCCAAGGTAGATTGTCTGAGGGTTGAAAGTTCCGTACTGAACCGCCTTTGTTCCGCCCTTGAGCCCCGCCTTTGCAGCAAGGCTTCCCGGACGAACTTTGTTTACAAGAAGTCCCGTACTGATCTTATAGCCGGCATAGGCTGCAATGCGGCCTGTGTTCTGAACGAAGGAGGCCTGTATTGTTCCTCGGTTTACCTTTCCGTAGGCAAGAAGGTCGCGGACAACACGACGGGCTGTGCTCACCGGAATTGCAAAACCGACACCGCTTGAGGAACCGGATTTTGAGTATATGATTGTGTTGATTCCGATCATGCGTCCCTGACTGTCCAGGAGTGGTCCCCCGGAGTTTCCCGGATTGATAGCGGCGTCAGTCTGAATCATGTTTCTGATGATGACATTGGAACTTTCCTGAATAGGCCTACCAAGTCCAGAAATGATTCCTGTTGTCATTGTTCGTTCAAGGGCAAAGGGGTTACCGATGGCAATTACTTTCTGACCGACCTTGAGTGTGTCTGATGCACCGAACTGAATTGTCTTGAGTTCAGTCTTTGGATCCGGATCAAATTTCAGGACGGCAATGTCGCTTTCAACATCCTTTCCGATTACACGGCCTTCGTAGTTTGAACCGTCTGCAAGGGAGATGTTGATGGTGGTTGCATCTTCAATTACATGAACATTTGTAACGACATAACCGCGCTTGTCGATGATGGAGCCTGAACCGGAACCGCTGCCCGTAATGACAGGCTCAAGAAACCAGTTGTATCCCATGGTCTGGGTCGTGATGTTTACTACCGCCTCATTGCATTTTTCGTATACGGAAATGTTCTGAAGTTCATCCTGGGTGTAGTTTCCGCTGTTGCTTGCAACTTGAAGTACGGGCGGTTCTTCCCTGATGGTTTCTTCAACTGCATTATTAATGGAAGAAATCATTGCATCAGAATTAAACCGAATCCTGGTTTCCTCATTGGAATCCCTGTTTGAGAAGAAGCAGAAACCCGCCGTAAAAAGTGCGCCTGCAGCAATTCCGCTCAAAACCGAATAAAAGACAACCTGATTTCCAGTATATAGTTTCATAGAGAAAATATACTTCTATTTTGGGCAAAATGCAATTTTTGAAGGCTGCCATTTATCCCGTGTTGGCTGCATCTTTCAGCATGTCGTGTTCCAGGAAGCTGAAGTAGCTGTCCCTGGTAACTATGAGGTGGTCAAGAAAAGAAATGCCAAGTATCTGGGATGCTTTTTGGAGTTGCCTTGTGGATTCAATGTCTGCATCGCTTGGGTTGTGGCAGCAGATGATTCCAGACGCATGTTCTGCCACGGCATCTGCAAAAACTTCCCTGGGGTGAATGAGGGCTTTGTTTACTGTTCCCACAGAAACAACTTTAGTGCTCAATATTTCGTGTGCACCGTTGGTTGTTATGGTTATGAAATGTTCTGCAGGTTCAAGGCTGTATTGCCTTACATATTGGAGTATGTCCTTTGGATGCCTAATGACGGAATGCAGGTATCCCCTTCGCCTTCTTCCAAGTTCAAGTGCGGCGGCAATGGAAAGGGATTTTGAAAGTCCCATGCCGGGAATCTCCTTCAGCCTGTCTATGAGGTTGGTTTCATTGCTGGAGTTTATCGTGCTGACAACCTTGTCGGATAAAGGTCCTATGGGGTTGCCTTTTGTTCCCCGCCCAAGAATCAGCATTATGAGTTCTTCGTCGCTGGGATAGGATATTCCGTTGGCAAGGGTTAGTTCCCTTATGTCCGGATGCCTGTTGCAGTTTGTGTAGTCGCATATTTTGTTTTTCATCACTTATATTATTTTCAGTAAATAACAAAAAAGTGACAAAAAAGCCCCCGAAAAATCGAGGGCCATGTATTTTATTTCTTCAGTTGATTTTTTTATTCTGCTGCAAACCTGATTTCCTGCCAGAGTGCGTCATACTTCTGGAGTGCATCGCCTACATCCATCTTGAGTTCAACCTTAGCAAGGGTTTCTGGACCGTACATAGGTTTTCTAGTTGTGTACTTTGCAGCTTCCATGTTGATGTATGGAGGGAACCTGAGGGCATCAAGGAATTCTGCGTAGATTTCCGGCCTGTGGCTGAAGTCGATGAACTTCATTGCAAGGTCGTAGTGCTTTGCATCCTTAAGGATAACCATTGAATCAAGGTATGCACCTGAACCAGTGTCAGGAACAAAGAAGTCGATGGTTTCTTCCTGGCGTTCTTCCGGAACTTCACCGTAAACGATTTCCGCATATCCGTCGCAAACCCAGAAATCACCTGATGCAAATGACTTTCCAAAGCCTTCTGCGTCAAACTTAAGGAGGTTAGGGAGCCATTCGTTCTTAACAAGGTCGGCTGCTTCGCGGAGTTCCCTGTCGTCTGTTGAATTGAGGGAATATCCAAGGTACTTGAGGGCGCTTCCGATTGTAAGGCGCATATCGTCCATCATTGTCATGTGGCCTGCAAGGTCCTTGCGCTTGAAGATGTCGTATGAGCGTTCGTAGTCCTTTACCTTTGTCTTGTTTACGGCAATACCGTTGGCGGCAAGACAGTATGGAACCGACCATGTCATGTCCGGGTCGTAGTCCTTTGCCTTAACAAGGGCATCGGGATTAATGTATATGGAATTAGGGAATTTCGAATGGTCGATTTTCTGAACCATTCCCTGCTTGATCATGATTGATGTGTAGTCTGAGGATGGGATTGTAAGGTCGTATCCCTTTGCGCCGGCACGAAGCTTAGAATACATAACTTCATTTGAATCGAAGTAGTCTGTCTTTACGATGCAGTTGTATTCCTTTTCGAACTTTTCAAGAACTGAATCCGGCGTGTAGTAAGTCCAGTTAAAGAGATTGAAGGTTTCCTTCTTCTCACCCTTAGAGCATGATGAGAGAGCCACTGAACTGAATAAAATTGTTGTAAGAACAATGATATTGAACTTTTTCATTTCAACATCCTTTGAACAGTAGTTTTTTAAGTAAAAAAATCTGTTCATTAAAAACGTAGTATTAGACAATCATACGAAAGTCCCCGTCCTGTACCAGCAGGAAGGATACGAGAGTGTATTCCAAATTTCAACAAATTGATAGTCGTTTGATGCAAAAAAAAAGCGCCGTCCGAAAATTTCAGACGGCGCATGGATTCAATTGATTTTAAATTGAATTACTTGAGCAAGTCAGCTGGGATTGTGATTCCGAGTGCTTCTGCAGTTTCCTTGTTGTATGAGAAGTCACACTTGTCAAGGTACTGGATAGGCATGTTCTTTGGCTTCTTTCCGTTGATAACTTCAACAGCCATCTTTGCTGTCTGCTTTCCAAGTTCGTAGTAGTTGATTCCGAATGTTGCAAGACCACCGCCCTGGCACATTCCGTCTTCACCAACGATTACAGGAAGCTTTGCCGGTGTTGTTACGAGGGCAACTGTTGCCATTGTAGAAGCAATCATGTTGTCTGTTGGAGAATAGATTGCGTCAACCTTTCCAACGAGGGACTGAACAACCTGCTGAACTTCGTTTGTGTTTGATACTGTTGCATCAACATAAGCAAGACCCTGCTTGTCGCATTCAGCCTTTGCAAGGTTGATCTGGAAGCGAGAGTTTTCTTCGCTAGAGCAGTAGAGCATGGCAACTTTCTTTGCGCCTGGAACAAGTTTCTTGAGGAGCTGGATCTGTGCAGCACAAGGAGTAAGGTCAGATGTACCTGTTACGTTTGTTCCTGGCTTTTTGTTTGATTCTACGAGACCTGCTGTTTTTGGGTCTGTAACTGCTGTGATGAGGATTGGAGTTGTTTCTGTCTTGTTTGCAACTGCCTGTGCAGCTGGTGTTGCGATTGCAAAAATCATGTCGCATCTCTGAGAGATGAGCTTGTCTGCGATTGTAACGCAGTTTGCCTGTTCGCCCTGTGCATTTTCGTAAATGAGCTTGATGTTCTTTCCGTCTTCGTATCCTGCTTCCTTGAGTCCGTCTACGAATCCCTTGTATGAAGCGTCGAGGGCTGGGTGTTCAACAAGCTGGATTGCACCAATCTTGATTACCTTCTGCTTCTTTGCAAATGCAGAAGTTCCTGCAATTGCGATGGCTGCAAGTGCAAGTGTAAGTTTTGCGATTTTTTTCATTTGTTTCCTTCCTTTAAGTTAATTAAAAGTCCCAGATATATTAAACCATATGCCGTCAAATTGCAATTTTCAAAGGGTGAAGGTATAGTAAAAACATGATTTGCAGGGTATGCAGGCACTGCGGACTTTGTCCCGGTGATTCTTCCGTTGAAAAAGGGTTCTCGGTTTTGCTTGAAGGGGAAGGGGTTCCTTTCACTCCAGGGCATTCCTTTTTGCCCTGCGACATCGGCATTGCCCTTGACCTTGGAACCACTACCATTGCCTTGCGCGCCCTTTCTCTTTTTGACGGCCGTGTTCTCTGTTCCTTTGGAGAATCGAACCTGCAGTCAAAATACGGAAGCGATGTTGTCTCAAGGATTTCATTTTCCCTTTCATCCGGAGGACTTGAAAAGCTCCGCGATGCCATAGGAAGCCAGGTGAGCCGCATGGTTACGAAAGCCATGCAGATATGCCAGTCTGCCTTTTTGGCAAAGCGCATGGGACGGGTGTGCCTAAAGCGAATTGCTGTTGCCGGAAACACCGTAATGGAATCCCTTTTTGCCGGCCTTGATGTAAGTGGCCTTGCTGCCTGGCCTTTTGACATTCCGGATAGGTTTGGAAAATCCTTGCCTGCAAAAAACTTCCTTGGGAACTTCGGTTTTGATGATGAAGGCTGCGAATTGTATGTTGCCCCTGTAGCCGGTCCTTTTGCCGGTGGCGATACGGTGGCCGCCATGCTTGCTGCCGGATTTCATCTTGATGACGGAAAAACAAAATTTCTTGCCGATATCGGAACCAACTGCGAAATGGCCGTAAGAAATGGCGGAACGGGAGAGATTCACTGTACATCAACTTCTGCAGGACCCGCTTTTGAAGGGTTCGGCATAGAGTGCGGTTCTGGCGCCGTTGAAGGCAGCATTGTCAGGGTTGCTATGGATAACGGAACAATGGTCTGTTCGGTCCTTGGAGGCGGAGAGGCTAAATCCATTGCGGGAACTGGACTTGTAAGCGCGGTGTCCCGGTTGCTGGAATCCGGCCAAATTGATTCCACAGGGGCTTTTACTTGCGATTCTTGTGACAGGCTTCAAGTTTCCGGTTCGGTTTACCTTACGCAAAAGGACATAAGGAATTTCCAGCTTGCAAAGGCTTCCGTCTGCAGCGGACTTGAAATACTCTGCGACAAGGCTGAACCTGTGGATTGCCCCGAAATTTATCTTGCCGGCGGTTTTGGAGTCAAACTTGATGTAGGGGAGTCGGTTTCCGTCGGGATGATTCCTGAAGCTTTGAGCCATCGGGTTGTTTCCCTTGGCAACGGTTCCCTTACCGGAGCAACCATGTTGCTTGTTGACGACGGCCTTCGAAACACTGCCCTGAAAATTGCAGCCAAGTCTCAAATCATTGATCTTGCCCAGTATGAAGGTTTTCAGGAAAGGTTTGTTTCTGCAATTAATTTCAATAAAACTGTAGGATAAAAAAGAGTTTTTCTTTATAATGCTTCGTCAGATGAAAAAAGTTTTGTTTCCTCTATTTGTATCTTTCTCAGTTCTTCTTGTTTCCTGTGCTTCATCGTCAGTTGGATCATATAGAAAAACACCGCGGATAAATGAAGGCATTTCTAGAAAACAGCTTGCAAGCGAAAGCTATTGCTTCATTCGCCTTTATGATGTCATCTACAAAAGCACCTTTGCTCCGGGCAATTTCATAAGGCGCCCCATAAGGATTGTCGGTACAGCTGATGACGGGGTGGCCTATGTACATTCCGCAATGAGTACAAAACTTAAGGACGAATCTTTCATCGGCGTTTCCCTTACTTCGGAAAGCAATATGGTTCAGTTTGAAAGCGTAAATGATCCGGGCGAAAACAAATATATGAATTACCTGGAGTATCCTAAATGCAGGTGCATCGTTCTGGCTGTTCCATGCAAGGATCAGGATGTTGAAAATGTGAACCGCCTTCTTGATTATGTGCTTTCCCACGACACCATATACGGAATCAGCAGGATTATTGCCGCTCCATTTTACCACTGGGGAAACCTGGATAATTACAGCCACAGCAGAAACTTTCCGATTGAATTTGCCTTTGATTCCATTCCGCTGCAGAAAGAACCGGGAGATGTGTTCCATACAAACAATTTCGTCTGTTCGACTTTAATCGCATACATCCTGCAGAACGCCGTTGAAAGGTACAGGGTTGATTACCTGATAAACAGGCAGCACTTTGCCGGATATACTCCCGTTGACCTTTATTATCTAGACGGATGCTTTGAACTTTTTGAATGTGCCTTTGACGAGTATGACGGGGTTCTTGAAGCTTTCGTTTCCAGGTATCCTGAATTCAAAAAATATGCGGAATAAAAAAAAAGGACTGTTCTTTTGAACAGTCCTTTTTTTAGCTTGCCTTAGCGAGCATATTCTACGATGCGTGTTTCACGAATCATCGTGATCTTGATTCTTCCAGGGTAACGGAGATCTGTTTCGATCTGCTTTGCAATGTTCTTTGCAAGGTCCTTAACCTGTTCATCAGGAATCTTTTCGTTGTTTACAAGGATGCGGAGTTCACGGCCAGCCTGGATGGCGTAAGCCTGTTCTACACCTGCAAACTTCTTTGCTGTCTCTTCAAGGTTTTCAAGACGCTTAACGTAGTTGTCCACTGTTTCGCGGCGTGCACCTGGGCGGGCAGCGCTGATAGCATCGGCAATCTGAACGATAACTGCTTCGATTGTCTGTGCCTCGCAGTCGTTGTGGTGTGCGGCGATTGCATTTACGATGCGTGGATCTTCACCCATCTTGCGTGCCATCTCGGCTCCCACTTCTGCGTGGTTCTGGTCGCTGTCGTTTTCAGCTCCCTTACCGATGTCGTGGAGAAGGGCGGCGCGCTTTGCAAGTTCGCGGTTTGCTCCAACTTCTGCAGCAAGGATGCTTGCAAGTTCTGCAACTTCCTTGGAGTGTGTAAGTACATTCTGTCCGTAGCTTGTGCGGAAGTAAAGTCGTCCGATGGCACGGATTGCTTCCTGTCCCATGTTATGGATGCCAAGGTCAAAGAGGGCTCTTTCGCCTTCTTCGTAAATCTTCTGCTGTATTTCGCGTGTAACCTTCTGAACGATTTCTTCAATGCGGGCCGGATGAATGCGTCCGTCAATGATAAGGCGTTCAAGGGCAACGCGTGCAATTTCCTTGCGTACAGGGTCAAAGCAGGAAATTACGACAGCTTCAGGTGTATCGTCGATGATGATGTCTACGCCTGTAAGTGTTTCGAGGGAACGGATGTTGCGGCCTTCGCGACCGATGATGCGTCCCTTCATTTCATCGCTAGGAAGTGAAACCGTAGCAACCGTAATGTCGCTTGTTGTTTCTGTTGCAATGCGCTGAATTGCTGCAACAAGAACTTCCTGTGCTTTCTTTTCTGCTGTTACCTGTGCTTCCTGATCGATCTTGTTGAGGAGTGCCTGTGCGTCGTGACGGGCATCGTTTTCAAGATTCTTGATGATGAGGGCTTTAGCCTCTTCTGCAGTCAGGCCTGAAATGCGTTCAAGTTCAGAACGGAGGTTTGCTTCCTTTTCTGCAAGAACTTCAGATCTCTTCTGGAGTTCTGCTGTCTGAACGGCAAATTCCTTGTCCTTCTTGTCAAACTCCTGGGCCCTCTGGTCCAAAAGCTCTTCCTTTTTGCTAACACGGCTTTCATAACGCTGCAATTCTGTACGGCGTTCGCGGTTCTCCCGTTCCTGCTGGTTGCGGTCCTGAATGAGTTGTTCCTTTGCCTGAAGAAGAATCTCTTTTCTCTGAGCTTCAGCTTCTTTTATAGCATCCTGTCTTACGCGCTCTGCTTTCTGTTCAGAGGCGGAAAGTTGAAATCTGGCGTAAATCCAGCGAATTATCCATCCAAGAACTATTCCTGCTACGGGGAGAACAATGAACAGTATCAATTCTGTTGACATTTTAAATTTCTCCTATTATTCGTATGTAGAATAAGTCAGTATACATAGTAGTATATAAGAAATGAATTGTCAAACAGAAACATTAACCGAGTGTTTTTTTTCTGGTTTTAACAGGCTGTTACGCCGTTTCCCGATTCGCAGGAGAAGAAGCCGGCGTTGTATCCGATGACCTTCGTGTATTCTTTCTGGACATTTTCGATGAAGGAATCCACCTTGTCCTTGTGCACCAGGGCGATGGCGCATCCTCCGAAACCGGCACCCGTCATGCGGGCTCCAAGGCAGCCTTCCTGTTTCTGTGCGGCCCCTGCAAGGGTGTTGAGTTCGATTCCCGTAACCTCGTAGTCTTCGTCCAGGGACTTATGGCTTTCGTTGAGCAGTTTTCCCAATTTTACAAGGTTTCCGGCCTTAAGGGCTTCCACGGCGTCCAGAACGCGCTGGTTTTCGTAGATGCAGTGCCTTGCGCGCCTTGCTAGGATTTCGTCCTTTATGCAGCCTTTCCTGGCTTCCCATTCTGCAGGGGTGAGCTGGCAGAGGGCAGAGATCTTTTCACCGTTGTCCTGAAGGATTTTCAGTGCTTCCTCGCACTGTCCGCGGCGCTCGTTGTACTTGCTGTCTGCAAGGCGGCGGACCTTGTTGGTGTTCATCACCACAAAGCGGTAGTCCCCAAGCTCAAGTGGAGCATAGTCGTATTCAAGGGTGTTGCAGTCAAGGAGGATTGCCTTCTTTTCTTTTCCGACACTGATGATGAACTGGTCCATGATTCCGCAGTTTACGCCCATGAAGTTGTGTTCGCTCATCTGTCCAAGCTTTGCTATTTCAACCCTGTCCAGGTTGAACCCGAAGGTTTCGCTTACGGCGTATGCAAATCCGCATTCCAGGGCTGAAGAAGAGGAGATGCCGCCTCCTGCAGGAACATTTGATGCCATGAGCACTTCAAAACCGCAGTCAAATTTGCATCCTTTTGCCTTGAGCTGGCTAAGGATTCCGTTCAGGTAGTTGGCGTAGTCGTCTTCTTTCTTGAATGCAAAATTGTCGTTGATGTCAAACTGGTGTGTCCCCTCAAACTGGATGCTCTTGTAGAAAACCTTTGTGTCTGGTCTTTTTCTGATGGCAACGTAAAGGTAGCGGTTTATGGCAGCAGGAAAAACCTTTCCGCCGTTGTAATCGATGTGTTCGCCGATTATGTTGATTCTTGCTGGGGATGAAAAGATCCCGATGCCGTCTTCTGACCCACCGTAAGTCTTGATGAAGTCTGCCTTAAGTTCCGCAGGGTTGTATTCGTTCTTTGTAAGTGAATTTGCCATGTTTTGCCTCCAGTAAAAG
>JAUNCR010000007.1:0-17575 GCA_030526505.1 Spirochaetales bacterium | reverse complement strand
GTTAACTGTGCCTTCATACTAATCCACAAGCAGCCGCGATTCAACATTGAAACGGGAAAGTTGCGCAAACAGTTGCTCTATCGTGATGGAGGGGACAGACCCCTGACGAAAGCATTTGTGCAGCAACAGCCAGTGCTTTTCGTAACTTTCGTCACAAGAATTGCCCTGCAATTCTTGATAGCGCGTGACGGAGGGGACAGACCCCTATGATAATTTTTTATCGGAAATGTTAATTTTTTTCTTTTTTCTTGCTAAATGGTCCAACAGGTTTTACTATGGAATTTATGAACAAGAGTTTTAGATTAACAGTTTTAGCTGCAGGAATCCTTGCGGGGCTCATGTGCACTGCATGCAAGAAGTCTCCTTCGGCAACAGCGACTAAGGCAAACATGTACTTTGGTGTTGCAATTCAGCCTGGAGACATGCTTGATGAAAACAAGGCAAAGCTCATCGCCCAGAATTTCAATGCAATCGTTCCGGAAAACACCATGAAGATGGTCAACATTCGTCCTACAAAGACACTCTGGAATTTCTCGGACATGGACAAGATGGTGGACTTTGCACAGAAGAACAAGATGATGGTTCGCGGACATACCTTCATCTGGCATCAGCAGAATTCAACCATCGTGAATCAGATCAGGAGCAGGGAAGACGCCTTTGCCCTCATCAATGAAAACATCAATCAGATCATGACCCGTTACAAGGGCAAGATTGCATATTACGATGTTGCAAACGAAATCTTCAACGAAGACGGAACCTTCAGAAAATCCCTCTGGTACAAGTGGTGCGGAACAGACCTTTACGAAGAAGCCTTCCGCATGGCCCGTGCCGCAGACCCTGACGCAAAGCTTTTCCTCAATGACTACAGCCATGAAGAGGCCGGCACTCCAAAGGCAGAGGCTTTCTATGAATTCGTAAAGTCGATGGTTGAAAAGGGAGTTCCTATCGATGGAGTAGGATTCCAGCTTCACCTTTGCACCGACTACGGAATCAATGAAGAGCGCCTTCGCGAAAACATCCGCCGTTTTGCAGACCTTGGCCTTGAAGTTCAGTTTACTGAAATCGACATAAGGATGAAGATGCCTGCCACAGAAGCAGATGTTGCAATCCAGAAGGAAATGTATGAGACTTTGATGCGCGTCCTTAAGGATGAGCCTAACGTAAACACTTACATGACCTGGGGTTATACGGATGCCACAAGCTGGGTTCCTGCAACTTTCCACGGTTACGGTGATGCACACCTCTTTGACAAGGACCTTAAGGCAAAGCCTGTCTTCGGAAGCCTTGTTGAACTCATGAAAAACAAATAGAATCGGTCTGAATGACCTTTGCAAAGCCTGCAGGTTTGTCGCTTGCGGGCTTTTTTTATCGTAAAATTCACCCCTAAATTCCCGTCGAATTCCTTGGGAATTCTCTAGACTAAAGACACTTTTTTCTATATATTATTTGCTCACGCTATATTATGGCGCGAATACTATATCTTAGGTCTTAACCCAGTTCGTGAGAGACCTATGGAGGACAAAAGTGGTCAAAATCAGACTTATGAAATTGGGAGCAAAGAAGCGCCCAGACTATCGTATTGTCGTACAGGATGCACGCAAGCCACGCAACGGTACAACAATTGAAGAAATCGGTCAGTATCACCCAATCGCTGACGGACAGGAAACAGTATTTGACGTAGAACGCGCAAAGTACTGGATCAGTGTTGGTGCACAGCCTACTGAAACTGTTAAGAAGATTTTCAGACAGGGTGGATTGGCAGCAGACGGCAAGGCAATTTCCAAGTAATTTACAGAGGAGCTAAAAGATGGAAAAAGACCTGATTGAATTTATTGCAAAATCATTGGTCGATGATCCTGCTTCAGTCTCTGTGACAGAAACCGAGGGTGAGCGCGGCCCTGTATTACAGTTAAGCGTAGCTCAAGGCGACATTGGCAAAGTTATTGGAAAATACGGTCGTATTGCAAAGGCTCTGCGAACTGTTTTGAGTGCAACATCCAACAAGGATGGCAAGCGCTATAGTCTGGAAATCTTAGACTGATGGCAGCTGCATTAAAAGACAAGTTTGTAGTTGGTATTGTCCGCGGTTCACACGGAATTACGGGCGAATTCAAAGTGGAAAGTACTTCCGGCGAGTATGAGCATTTTGCTGATATGGACGAAGTTACTTTGACGAATGGAACTGTTTCCCGTCTCGCTAAAATCGAGTCGGTGAGTGAAGGCAGCAACATTCTGTACATGAAATTAGAGGGAATAAACTCTCCTGAAGAAGCTGCAAAATTCAACAGGTGGGAGATCGTAGTTCCCCGAGACAAAGCTCATAAATTGCAGAAGGATGAGTGGTATATTGAAGACCTGAAGGGTTGTTCAATATGGTATAAGGAAACGGCGGGTGATACCGCACCGGCATTTGATGAAAATTCAATTGTTGGAACAGTCACAAACGTATTGGAAGGCGGATCAGGTTATCTCGTTGAGATTTTGCTGTCCGAGAGCTGTTCGTTTTTATCGGATGATGTCAAGCTGAACAAGAAAGGCAGTCCAAAAACAGTCTATGTACCGTTCAAGGATGAATTTATTGGGAAGGTTGATGTGGATAACAGACAGATGCAGCTGATGCACCTCTGGATTCTGGAGTAATTCCATGAAATTTACTGTGCTGACCTTATTTCCTGAGATTCCGCGGGCTTTTTTTGAAAGTTCGATCATGGCCAAAGCGGTTGAAAAGGGAATTATTGCCTACGATTTGGTTAATATCAGGGATTTTGCCCATGATAGACACCACACATGTGATGACGCTCCCTATGGCGGAGGAGCAGGGCAGCTTTTGCTACCTGAACCTTTAGGACTTGCACTGGACAGTGTAGAGGCATACAGAAAGACGAAGCATGTTATATATGTTTCTCCTAGTGGAAAGCCCCTTACTCAGGCCAAGGCGCAGGAACTCAGTCAGAAAGAAGAACTTGTACTGGTTTGCGGAAGGTACGAAGGTATCGACCAGAGAATCATTGATTCCTACGTTGATGAGGAAATCTCCATCGGCGACTATGTCATGTCAAGCGGTGAACTTGCAGCTACGGTAATCGTGGATACGGTTTACAGATTGGTAGACGGAGTCATTACAAAGGAATCTTTAAGCGAAGAAAGCTTTTCTGACAACCTTTTGGAATATCCCCAGTATACAAGGCCAAATGTGTACAAGGGCATGGAAGTTCCACCTGTTTTACAGAGCGGAAACCACGAGGAAATCCGAAAGTGGCGGCTTAGAAAGAGCCTTCAGAAAACCTTGAAGAACAGGCCAGACCTGATTTACAAGGCAAGAATGATGGGTACCCTTTCAGAAGAAGCAGAAAAAATGATCGACGAACTTGCTGAATATGTAAATTACAAGCACGACAGCAAGAAGAAACGCAACAGGAGAAAATAAGATGGATCTTATTAAGACTATTGAAGAACAGCAGAAGAAAGAAAATGCTGAATGTTTCCGCGTTGGAGACACAGTAAAGGTACACTTTGAAATTATCGAAGGAAAGACAAAGCGTATCCAGCTTTACGAAGGTGTTGTTCTCTGCATCAAGGGCGAAGGCGCTCGCAGAACATTCACAGTTCGCAAGGAAAGCTACGGTGTAGGCGTTGAACGCGTATTCCCAGTAAACAGCCCACGCATCATCAAGGTTGAACTCATCCGCCCAGGTAAGGTTCGCCGCTCAAAGATCTACTATGTTCGCGATAAGATCGGTAAGGCTGCAAAGATTAAGGAACTTATCGGTGCTAAGGCAAACGCACGCGTTGCATTCGCTCGTGAAGTTGCTAAGGCAGCTGATGTTCGCGAAGCACAGATCAACGCAGAACACAAGGCAGCAGCAAAGAAATAGTAGACTTCCCTCGGAAGTCCCTGCACGAGGTTCCTGGCACTTCGTGGAAGCTGCTTAACCTTACGGACCACCTTCACGGGTGGTCTTTTTTTTTGTCTCCATGGTATAATCAAACCATGAATGTGTCCTTTGCTCCTGGAATGGCAGGATTCTACAATTCGGAAAATTCTCCTGTAACCATTGCTGACGGCCAGAAAATTAGGATCACTGTCTTAAAAAACAACGGTGACGGAACCAGCCTTGTTTCCTTTGGCGGCGGAAAGTTCAACGTAAAGTGCCAGCGCAATTTTGAACCGGGGCAGACCTTTGAGGCAAAGGTTGTGGATGCAGGCGGCAAAATACTCCTTCAGCCGGAAGGGGAAAAGGTTTTTGCCTCATCCTTCGTAAGGTTTATGGAAGCAAACGGACTTGTCCCTGACCAGATA
The DNA here is from genome assembly GCA_030526505.1 of Spirochaetales bacterium. Taxonomy (GTDB): domain Bacteria; phylum Spirochaetota; class Spirochaetia; order Treponematales; family Treponemataceae; genus Treponema_D. The sequence continues at coordinate 13,275 of JAUNCR010000007.1, read as the reverse complement.
ACCGCAAAGGTATTTGAGTTCATGGAACAGAGCGGAGTCCGCATAGACAAAAAGATTCTTCAGAAGTCCAGGTCTGTAGCATTGAATTTCCCGGGAAAGGAAAAGGCCGCTGCAGAAATCGCCTGCATGCTGCTTGAAAAGGGCATTGAACCTACGGAAGAAAAAGTAGGGCAGCTGCTTCTTTATCTTGATGTGACAGAGGGGACAGACCCCAATGGAAAGGGCGCCGGTTCTTCGGAAGAAAGGGAATCTGCCACTGAAGAAGAAGGTGATGACGAAGATTTTCTCAAGGGGTTCTATTCGGTTCTTCCATGCAAGAAAAGCGGGATCCTGGCTTTCCTCAATCACTTCAAGAATCCGGAAAGTTCAAAGCACTGGGTTGTCCTTCCCTACGAATGGCAGCAGAAAGAAAATAGGGCCCGAGGCTTCATAAAGCTGCTTTTAGACACGGAACTCAAGACAACTGAAAAAATACAAATAAGTTGCGAAATATCGTGCAAAAAGTATTATTTTGTGTTATATTATGGTAACAGCAAGGTGAAGGAAGTTCGGTTCTGTTCATTACCGCCGCTTTTGTCCTCTGAGATTGAAAATGAGGAAAAACGGCTTGGAGAGTTGTTTTGTTCCGGCATGAACGGCAATTCTGTGCCAGTAACCTATTCCGACCTGGCTTATTCTGAAGGACTCTATTCTTCTTCAGAAATTCCCTTCTCCTTTGAAGATATTGCCTGAAGGTATTGGAAATGAAGAAAAATCTGCTGGCCGTATCTCTTAAATATCCAGAAAATGTAGATGCGCCGCTGATAACTGCAAAGACTTCCGGGATTTTTGCAAGGAAGATGGTGGAGATTGCAAGGGAAAACGATATTCCGGTAGTGGAAGACGACATCCTTGCAAATGTACTTTCCATCCATCAGATTGGCGAGTGCATCCCCGAAAACACTTGGGAAGCAGTTGCTGGTGTTTTTTCAATGATTTCCTTTCTTGAAGAAAAACGTGAAGGGTACAGAAAAGAGGGTGACTAGATGATTATACATTGCAGTTTTATAAAGCCAGGAGTTCGCTTTAGTGCTCCCGTATACTTTGAAGACGGTCAGAACATGTTCCTCGGAGAAAACGCTCCTGCAAAGCCTTTCCATATATCTGCCCTCAAAAGATGGAACATTCCTTTCCTCGTTACTGAAGGCCATATTCTCCCAGAAGACTATGTAGAAGAAAACGATGTGGAAGAACTTGAACCTCTGGATGACGATGAGGACATTGCAGAGCTTGAAGAAATCTAATCAGGAACTTTCCACCAGGGAAAAGGGGAATGCCGGCGAAGACAAGGCCGTTTCCTTTCTTGTTTCCCGCGGCTATGAAATCCTTGCCAGAAATTACCGCATCAGAACCGGTGAAATCGACATCGTTGCTTCCCAAGGGGACACCATAGTGTTTGTGGAGGTCAAAAGCCTTCCCCACGGCAACATTGAAATCCTGTCACACGAATTAAATTCAATAAAACAAAAAAAGATTATTAAAACCTCTAAATCTTATCTCCAAAATCATCGACAATATAGTAACAGGTTCATCAGATATGATGTTCTTGCCATTGATGTTCCGGGGCTGGATCCGGTGCACCACATTGTCAATGCTTTTTCGGAGTAAATGAATGCAGTCAAAGAATGCACCAGCTAAACAGACATTGTCACCAAAAATTTTGGAGCTACAGAAAAAAATCCAGGATGAAAGTTACATCAATTCAGCAATCGACAGGATAGCCCTGATTCTGAGCAGGCAAATTGTCGAGAATCATATAGAAAAAACTCTCTAATTCTACTATAATATAAGCATGCGTCACGACAGACATAACAGAAAGCACAATAACGGAAACTGGAAGAACAACAGGCATTCTCATGACAATCACAATCAGCAGAAGAATGCGAAGCCTGTATTCAAGCCAACAATCAAGGCTGTTTCGGAAGAACAGATTCGCGAAAATGAAGAGGCTATCCGCATTTTCAAGAGTTCAAACCAGCCTGTGTGTCCTGTATGCGGCGAAGTTATCCGTGACCTGTCATCTGCCTTCAACGATGAAAAAAGCGGTGCACCACTTCACTTTGACTGCGCCCTTTCTCAGATTCAGAAGAATACAAAACTGGAGGAAGGCGAAAAGATTGCCTATATCGGCCAGGGAAGATTCGGCGTAATTTACTTTGCAAATGTTCACGACACAAAGCATTTCCAGATTAGAAAAATCATTGACTGGGAAGAAAAGGACAAGAAGCCTGAATGGCGCGACCAGATGTCGGAATTGTACAGCAAGGTCCGCTAAGTTAGCCATATTGAATTTGACACAAAAATAATATATATTATCAAGCGTGTCGCCGAGCTGGTGGAATTGGTAGACACAAGGGACTTAAAATCCCTCGACACTTAACCTGTCGTGCCGGTTCGATTCCGGTGCTCGGCAACAAAAAAAGCTGACTGAAAACAAGTCAGCTTTTAATTTTTTAAAGACAACTTGAAAACAATACCGGAATCGAAGCCGATTCAATCAGCCGATGACATAGTGCTGCTCGTCTTCCTTTTTCATTCCAAGACTTTCCCAGAACATGGCCGAGTCGTGGTCCTTGGCATCAAGTTCAATTCTTCTTGCACCAGTTTCAAAAATCAATCTCTCAATGGCTCTGGTACCGATGCCTTTGCCCCTGAAATTTTTGTTTACTTCAAACAGCTTTATCACTAGGATGTCGCCGAAAATCTGATAGATGCAGATTGCCTTAAGGAAATCACCTGACGGGGTAAAGTCAAAAATCATGTAGTCGTTGTCTTTGAGGATGAAACTCATTTCTCCAAACTTATCAACCTGAGACTGCAAGTATGGGAAATTGTCCCAGCCTTCAAGGGCCATGTAACTTTCGAAAATGTCGCAATCAAGGATTCGATAATTCAAATTCATACTTTAAATATACGATAGAAATCGAAAAAAGAACAAGGGAAATAGTGCTAACGGGGACAGACCCCTAGGTTCCGATTCACCCGAATTAAAATTTAAATTTGTGGATTATGGAAAATCCTTTGTTTTTACTGTATAACTAGGGCTGTTGGAATCCGAAATTAATATAAGGGATTTTTAGCGGAGCGATTTATGTTCAGTGATACACATTTTCATTTTCATCATCTTGTAGAAAACAACAGCCAGGAATTCGGTACTGAAATCCTTGAGCAGATGGCAAAAAATAAAATCTATTTTGGCCTTGATATCGGTACCAGAGCCGATGACCTTATTTACCGTGCACAGACTATTGAAGATTGCCTTGAAGCTTTGCCAGATGTAAACATGCAGAGCAAGCTTAAAAAGTCCATATATCTTTCAGCCGGAATCTGGCCAGACAAGGACAGCATAGAAGACCGCTATACTGCAATTGAAACTCTGCGCGAAACCATCGAAGCATTCCGTGCAAGCGACAGCTGTTTTGCAAAGCATGTGTGCGCCATCGGTGAAGGCGGAATTGACCATCACTGGAATCCAGAAGGTGCAGACCATCATTGCCGCGAAGACTATGACGATTCTGTTTTCTATGGTGAAAAGGAACTTTTTGGAATGCAGCTTGAACTTGCCCGTGAACTGAATCTTCCTTTCATCATCCACAGCCGCGATGGTTTTGAAGACACCATGGATGTTCTCCGCAGCATCAGATACAACCGCGGAATCGTTCACTGCTTCAGCTATGGAATTAACGAGGCAAAGCAGTTCCTTGATATGGGATGGTACATTGCCCTTGGTGGTGCCCTTACATATACAAAGAAAAGCCAGATGGACGACCTGAATGCGCTTTTGACTTACCTTCCAAAGGACAGAATTCTTTTGGAAACAGACAGTCCATACCTTGCACCCGTACCAATGCGCGGGCAGGAAAACAATCCTCTTTACATAAAATACACCTACGAATTTGTTTCCGGAAAATTGGGAATAAGCACCGACAAACTGGACAAGCTTGTAGATGAAAACTGCAAGACTCTGTTTGGACTTAAGAGCTAAGATTTCTAAATTTTCGATTTGCGATTTAATAAATGAAAAGATTGTGAAACTATACAAAAACAAACCGCGGAGTAAGGGTTCGTGCCAAACTGCGTTTTGCGACCCAATTAGAATCTGAGGGTGTAGCCCTCAGATTTTGATGTTGTAACGGGAGCACCTTAGCAGGCTTGGTACGGTTCCTTACGGGAGCGGTTTGTTTTTTTTATTTATGCCTATTTTTTTCATTCATAATGAGCATCTGCAGACGGTTCTCTACATTTGCAAATGAAGTGTCCGGATCAAGATCCAGCGGCAGAATCTGAATTGCAGGGAATTCTTCCTTAATTTTCTTCATGCTTCCGCGACCTGTAATGTGGTTTGGAAGACAACCGAATGGCTGAAGGATTACAAAGGAAGTTACGCCGTCCCTTGCGAACTCACGGATTTCACCAGGAATGAGCCATCCTTCTCCAGAAAGGAAAGTGCGTTCCATTACATGATTGTTTTCAATTGCCAAAGCTGGAAGCCTAACAATCTTTTTATACAGTGGATGAACTTCTGCAATCTTTTCGCAGGTAGTAAGGGCAACATTGATGAGGCCTTCTGCTACAAAGCTGAATGGTCCCTGATCAAGAGGGAATTTAACCTTGTAGTCCTTCATTTCGCAGATGCGGGAATGGAAATCCTTCCAGAAGACATTTATCATTCTAGGAAGAATTACTTCCATGCCGTTCTTTTCAAGGTATTCTTCAACATAGAAGTTTGAACCCGGATGGAAGGTAACAAGGTATTCACCTGTAATGAAAACGCGAGGCTTAAGGTTTGTGCGGTCGTATTTGATCTTTGTGAACTTTTCGATGGCAACCTTGAATTCCTTGACTGCCTTTGTCGTGCTTGTAACAAGGGCTGCCGAAATCTTATCGATCGCTTCGTCAAATACTCTGTTTGTTTCTCCAGCAGTGAGTTCGTAAGGACGAATTTTTCTGCGGAGTTCTTCAAGAATGTCCATTATGACAACAGCCCAAACCGTTGCAATGTTGAACATATTTCCAAGTTTGATCCCAGGGTGCATTTCCTTGTAGTCAACAGGGTCTGTTGAAACAATAGGCACTTGAGTGAATCCTGCCGCATCAAGGGCACGTCGGAGAAGGGCTGAATAATGTGTAAGGCGGCAGTCCCCCTGATATTTTGCCATACCGATGGCAACCTTGTCAGGATCGTATTTCCCGCTCTGCAATGCGCTGATTGCTTCTCCGATTACCATCTGTGCAGGGAAGCAGGTGTCGTTGTGAACATATTTCTTGCCAAGGCGGATTTCATTGATGCTTCCAAGTGAAAGTGGTTCTGCAATGATTCCGCTTCGTGTTAAGGTTCCGCTCAAAAGCTTGCAGAAAGCAACGGAAACATTTGGAACAAGGACAGTCTTGATCTTTCTGTCCTGCCTGTAGAACTTTGCAACATAGGCATCCGTAAGAGGTTTTGCTTCTGTTGTATTTCCAACATTCTTGTTGCGTCGTTCTGCAATTGTTTCGATGAAGGATTTTACGCGGATGTTCAGACTGTTGCTTGCTCCGCCTTCGTCCATTTTCAATACCAAAGGAGCCTTTGTGGAAACTTCGCCTGTAATGCGGATGATTTCATCGGAAAGGATTGCATCGTGTCCGCATCCGAAACTTACGATCTGCGCGAATTCAAGTTCCGGCGACTGTGCGGAAAGAAGTGCGCCTGCGAGCATTCTCGTATGGAAGTTGTTTGTAACTTCTGCCCTTGTGTATCTAAGGTCAGCCTTTTCAAGTCCTGAAAGGGAATCTACTGTGAGTACAGGAATGCCTTCCTTTGTGAATACGCGGGAAAGGTCGTGGCTTACAAGAGGATCGGTATGATATGGGCGGCCTGCAAGTACCACGGCAAACTTTCCTTCTGCTTTTGCCTTTTCACGGATTTTGTCTGCCATAGAAACAAGGGTGCTGCGGAATTCCTTTATTGATTCCATTCCCTGGTCGAAAGCTTTTTTTATTTCTGACTTGGAAACGCCGAAAGCCTTTTCCATATATCTTTCAATCTGATAGTATCTGTCCCTTTCTGAATACCAGTGGAACATAGGGTGCTCGTAGCGAAGGTTCCAACGGACTGCAGGATTTTCCTGATTGTAGATTACAAGAGGATATCCTTTGACAACGGCACAGACATAATTGCTTTTGCCTTCGGTATCCTTTGCAGGCATGTTCATGATCATTGGCATGAAGATTACATCAACCTTTTTGTCTGCAAGGTTCTGCATGTGGCCGTGAACAAGTTTTGCAGGGAAACATACTGTGTCGGATGCAACGAAAGGCAATCCTTCTTCAAACATAGGTCTGGTACTTGGATCAGAAATTACGGTTTCAAAACCAAGGGAACCAAAGAATGTTGTCCAGAAAGGAAGGCTGTCCCAGAATTCAAGGCAGCGAGGGAAACCGACCTTAAGGTTTTTCCTTGGGCTTACTTCAGTAAACTTGTATTTCTTTGTAAGCAGGGATTCCCTTACAAGGAAAAGGTCAGGAACATTTTTTACTGCAGGTGCATTTTCTTCAAGGCTTTCACCGCGAGGACACCTGTTGCCTGTAACATAAGAAGAACCGTTTGGAAATTTTACGATGGTTCTGTTGCAATGGTTTGCACAGTGAGGGCAAAGGTTGTTTTCTTCCTGTTCGTATGTAAAGCCGGAAAGCTTCTCGAAGCCAATGAACTTTGATGCTTCGCCTGCGTGCTTCTTTGCAAGCAATGCGACACCGATGGCTCCCATTTCGCCAGGGAAAGGCGCGCGGTTTACATTTACGCCAAGGTACTGTTCGATGGCACGGAGAACTGCATCGTTCTTGAAGGTTCCGCCCTGAACCATAATGTTTTTTCCAAGACTTGAAGTATCTGAAATACGAACGACTTTTGTAAAGACATTTTCAATGATTGAACGGCAAAGACCTGCCATAATGTCTTCTGCGTTGCAGCCGTTTTTCTGTTCCGTAATGATGGTGCTGTTCATGAAAACCGTACAGCGGCTTCCAAGGTTAGCCGGATGCCTTGATGAGAATGCGGCGTCCGCAATTTTTTCAAGGGGAATGTTCAGTGAAGTTGCAAAGTTCTGAAGGAAGGAACCGCAACCGGAAGAACAGGCTTCGTTAAGGGTGATGTTTGTAACGATGTCATCGTGAACCCAGATGCCCTTCATGTCCTGCCCGCCAATGTCCAGAATGAAGCTTACATCCTTCATGTATTTTCTTGCGGCTGTGGAATGTGCAACGGTTTCTACAGTGTGGTAGTCTGCACCAAAAGCTGTTCCAAGCAAGAGTTCACCGTAGCCTGTTGTTCCAAGGCCAAGGACATTGAGGGTAACTCTCATCTTCTTGTATTTTTTATAAAGGTGGCGCAATCCTTCTTTTACGATGCGGATAGGGTCGCCTTCGTTGTTTGCATAGAACTTGTCTACGACTTCTTCATCTTTATTAAGGAAAACAAGTTTTGATGTTGTTGAACCTGCATCGATACCGATGTAAATGTCCAGCACATCGCCTTCCTTTAATTCAGGTTCCTTTACTTCCGCCGTCTTGTGTGCTTCACGCCATTCTCGGCATTCGTCTTCAGTGTCAAAATACGGTTTTGTAGAGGCATTCTTTCTTTCTTCTGAAATGCCGTTGCTTGCCCTGAGCTTTGCAATTGCTTCGCTTAAATCTATTCCGTCGCTGTCTGAATCTTCAAAGAGTTCGTCTACGGCAAGGGCAGAACCGAGGGCAACAATAGTGTCCGGATTTTCCGGAAGGATGAAATCGCCTTCCTTAAGGTTCAATCTTTCGCAGAAAGCCTTTATCAAGGTAGGGTTAAAGTTTAGCGGACCGCCTTCAAAAATTACAGGAGCCTTAAGTTCAAGTCCCTGTGCAAGTCCACCGATTGTCTGTTTTACAATGGCGTGGAATGCTGAAAGGGCAATGTCTTCGCGGCTTACGCTCTGATTTAAAAGGCCCTGGATGTCTGTCTTTGCAAATACACCGCAGCGGCCTGAAATTGAATGTACTGTTTTTCCCCTGCTTGCAAGACCTTCGAATTCTTCCACCGGAACTTTAAGAAGGGATGCAATTTCATCGATGAAGGCACCTGTACCGCCTGCACAGGAACCGTTCATTCTCATGTCGCTTGTCATCAAACGCTGCTGCTTTTCATCAAAATAGAAGAAGATGATTTTTGCATCCTGACCGCCAAGTTCTATGGCCGTTCTTGTTTCAGGATATTTTGCACGGACTGCAGAAGAGTTTGCGACAACTTCCTGGATGTAATGTGCGCCTGTAAGTTCGGCAATGTTTTTTCCGCCTGAACCGCAGATTCCAATCCTGAATTTCTGTCCTGGATAAAGTGATGAAACTTCTTCCAGAAGCTGGGCTGCAGTCTTACGCTGCTCTGCATGGTGACGCTGGTATTTGTGGAAAAGAATTTCGTTTTGTGTCTTGTCGTATACAACAACCTTTACGGTTGTGGAACCGATGTCGATTCCAAGGCGGAGTGTGTTTGTCATAGGTGTAGATTATATCAAAAAAACATTGTGTAGAAAACAAAAAACCTTCTGACAACCAAAGTCATCAGAAGGTTTGCAATTGTTAGATATTAACGGTCAGTTAATTAGAGCCCGAAGATCTTTGCGTATGCTTCCAAAGCTCCATCGTACTTTTTTAGCGGAAAACCGCTATCCTGGTCGAAGCTGTTGCTTACTTTATAAGCAGGTCTGCGTAAGCTTTAAGTGCACCGTCCATTTTTCCGCCGAGTACTGTCTTTGCAAGAACTTTTCCTAACTGAACTCCTTCCTGGTCGAAAGAGTTGATGTTCCAGATGAAGCCCTGGAACATTACCTTGTTTTCAAAGTGTGCAAGAAGGGCACCGATAGATGCTGGGTTAACCTGCTTTCCGTAGATAAGGCTTGATGGGCGTTCTCCGGCAAAGAACTTGTTTGGATTTTCATTGTCCTTTCCGCAAGCAAAAGCGATGATCTGTGCTGTTACGTTTGCGCAGAGCTTCTTCTGGCTTGTTGAATCTTCAATTACAACATCCTTTCCTGTCTGGTTTTCGCTGTATGCGATGAACTGGAGTGGAACGATGTCTGTTCCCTGGTGGAGCAACTGGTAGAATGAGTGCTGTCCGTTTGTTCCTGGTTCACCGAAAATTACTGGACCTGTTACATAGTTGATCTTTTCGCCAAAGCGGTTTACAGACTTACCGTTTGATTCCATGTCAAGCTGCTGAAGGTGAGCTGGGAATCTTGAGAGAGCCTGTGAGTATGGAAGAACTGCTGTTGAAGGGTATCCCTGAACATTTCTTTCGTATACACCGATGAGTGCGTCGAGAAGGGCAGGGTTCTTTCTGATGTCGGCATTCTTTGCTGTTGCGTCTTCTGCAGCTGCTCCGTCAAGGAAATCTGCGAAAACCTTTGGTCCGAATGCAAGTGAAAGGATTGCTCCACCTACACCAGATGAAGAAGAGTAGCGTCCGCCAATGTAGTCATCCATGAAGAATGCTGCAAGGTAGTCTGGGCTCTTTGCAAGTGGTGATGTTTCTGAAGTAACTGCAATCATGTGCTTAGATGGGTTGCATCCAGCCTTCACGATGAAGTCCTTTACGAATGATTCGTTTGTAAGTGTTTCAAGAGTTGTTCCTGACTTAGAAACGAGAATGAAGATTGTCTTTGAAATATCGATTGAAGAGCAAACTGCTGCTGCATCGTCTGGGTCAACATTTGAGATGAACTTTGCTTCCATCTTGAATGTGTTGTTTGCCTTTGCCCAGTTTTCGAGAGCAAGGTAGATTGCGCGTGGACCAAGGTCAGAACCACCGATACCGATCTGGCAAACTGTTGTGAACTTTTCGCCCTTTTCGTTTACGATTTCTCCGTTGTGAACCTTGTTTGCAAAGTCTGCCATCTTCTTCTGTTCGTTGATGTAGAATTCGCGCTTGTTAACGCCGTCAGCCATAACATCCTTGCCAAGCTGTCCGCGGAGAAGCTGGTGGAGTACCATGCGGTTTTCTCCAGTGTTGATTACATCACCGTTGTAGAGTGCTTCGAATTTTTCAAGGAGCTGAGATTCCTTTGCAAGTTCTTCAAGTACAGAAAGAACCTGAGCGTTTACCTGTTTTGCTGCATAGTTGTATGTAAGTCCGCCTGCCATAGGAATTGAATATTCTGCAACGCGCTTTGCGCCGTCAGAACCAGAAAGTTCCTTTGCAACTGAAACTGAATTCTTAAGAGACTGGAGCTTCTTGAAAGATTCAAGCTTGTCCAAGTTGTTCCATGAAATTGCCATAAAATACTCCTTTATTAGCATAATTTCTTATTTAAGTTGGAAAACTATACCAAATAATAGAAAACATTACAATAAATTGAGATTTATTTTGCATAAATATACAAAATTCTGTATATTTAGGGAAATATGAAAGACAGACACCAGAGACTAAAGACAATAAAAAAGCTCATAAAGAACAACAAGATTAAGAGCCAGGACGAATTGCTGAACCTTTTGCTTGCCGATGGTTTTGAAGTGACTCAGGCAACCCTTTCCCGTGACCTTAAGCTTATGAAGGTTGGAAAGGTAAGCGATGGAAGTAACGGCTACGTTTATACCATTCAGGAAGATGACGATCTTTCAGAAAACGACCAGATTTATGTCCGCGACTTCCTTCGCGGTTATGTGAGCATAGACTTTAGCGGCAACATGGTTGTCATCAAGACTTTTGGCGGTCATGCGGACAGCGTTTCCAATGCCCTTGATGCCATGAACCTTGACGACATTCTTGGTACCATTGCCGGTGAAAACTGCATTTTTGCCTGCCTTCGCGAAGGGGTTACAGGCCAGCAGTTCCTTTCAAAACTAAAAGAAAAAATTCCTGAGCTGGAAATCTAGTTCAGTTCAACATAGGTCTTGCCGCTGCCGCCTTCTTCCGGGCGTGCAAAACGGTAGTCCTTTACCCCAGGATAGTGTGCCAGGTAGTCGTGAACTGCCTGCTGCAATATTCCGTTTCCCTTTCCGTGTACAATCGAAAAATTCCTGAAATTCTTAATTGCACAAAGATCCAGCTGGTGTTCCAGTGCACGCAAGGCTTCCTCGCATCTCATACCCAAAAGCCTGAGTTCAAACTTTGGTGCCTCGTCTTCAACTGAAGAGGTTGATTCAACAAAGTAGTCTGCCCTTGTGCTTTCGTATACAGGTTTCTCTGCAGGAATCATCTGCCGTTGTGGAACTTCCATTTTCATGAAGCCGATCTGAACCTGCCAGATTCCTTCCTTAACCAGGCGAACCAAAGTTCCCTTTCGTTTTTCTGCACCGCATAGAACTTCCATTCCTTCAGTGTAAACGATTTTTGTTGGGACTGATTTTTTAGGTTCCTTCTGGCGCTTTGCAAATTCTGTCTGGCGCTGGTCTACGCTTGCTGTCTTAAGGGCTTCTGCGTTGGAAAGCCTCTGCTTTGTTTTCTTTCCGTTTGTTGAGCCGTGTTCCTTTGCTTTCTTTATGCGCATGCCGTTTTCGGCAATCTTTTCTTCTTCAGCCTTGAGCTTGCTGATTTCTTCTTCCAGTTCCTTTCGTTTCTGTTCAAGCTGAAGTTTCTGCTGGTCAATGGAATCTTCCAGGTCGCTGATGAACTTCTTTACGCCCTGAGTCTTTTCCTTTGTGATCTCTCCTTCACGAAGGACGCGCACAAGGTTTTCAAGCTGGCTTCTGGTTTCTCGGAGGAATGCAAAGCTCTGCTTGTTTTCCAATTCCTTAAGTTCAATGTCGCGCTCAATGACTTTGATCTCACGGCTGTGAATCTTGTGTTCCTTGTTCTGTAGTTCCGCCGTCTTGATTCTTTCCTGGCGCATAAGTTCATCAAGTTCAGTATGCTTTGCCGTAAGTCCCTTTATGAGAGTGCTTACATCAGCCTGTTCCGTAGAGATGTAATCTTTAGCTTTCCTGACGGCTTCTTCCGGAAGTCCTGAATGCAATGCAATATCAAGGGCGTGGCTTTCACCTGGAATGCCCATAAGGAGATTGTATGTAGGCCTTAAGGTTTCCGTATTGAATTCAACGCTGGCGTTTATGCATTTTGGATTTGTGTACCCGTAGTTTTTAAGTACGCCATGGTGTGTGGTTGCAATTACAAAGGATTCCTTTTCCAGAAGAAGGTCCAGAGTTGCCATGGCTATTGCGCTGCCTTCAAGAGGATCAGTTCCGCTTCCAAGTTCGTCAAGAAGAACAAGTGACCTGTCGTCTGCATTGTTGAGGGCAAGGGCAATCTTTTTCATGCGGCTTGAGAAAGTTGAAAGGGATTCGTCGATGGACTGTTCGTCTCCAATGTCCTCAAAAATCGAACTGAACATTGGAAGCCTTGTGCCTTCTTCCGCAGGAACAGGGAAGCCTGCCTGATTCAAAAGGGCAAAGAGGGCGATTGTCTTTAATGTAACAGTCTTACCGCCAGTGTTTGGTCCGGTTATGATGAGGACATTTTTTCCCTGCATGAAGGTTATTGTTACAGGAACTGCCTTTTCACCAAGAAGAGGATGCCTTGCCTTTGAAATGAAAGGAGGTTCCTTTTCCGTGTTGCAGTCTTCTGCAAAGATTCCGTTGATGGAAGCCTGCCATCTTGCCGCGGCGTAGGCGCTGTCCAGAAGCACCATTTCCTTCTGTGCTTCAATAAATTCCGGCTTGAACTTTCCAAGGCTTTCGGTAAGTTCGCGGAAGATTTTGTTTATTTCCGACTGAAGGCGGAATTCTTCTTCCACAAGCTCGTTGTTTGATTTTACGATTTCATCAGGCTCAATGAAGAGGGTCTGTCCCGTTGCACTTACTTCGTGAACGATGCCCTTGATGGCGCTCTTGTGGTCTGCGCGGACTGCAAGAAGTTCCCTGTCTGCCCTGAAAGCCGGAACATTGGACTGGAGAGCCTGATTCAGACTGGTGTCTGATGTATATTTCCTTATGGCGTTCTCAATTTCCCTTTTGAGGGATGCAATCCTTGACCTTATTTCGCGGAGAACAGGAAGGTCCCTTACTTCGCCTGTAGAAATATCCAGGATTCTGAAAATCTCGTCTGCTGCCTGCCCAAGGAAAGGAATCCTGTCCATTGTTCTTGCAAGGTCAGGAATTTTAAGTTCTCCTCTTGCACCGTTAATGGCGCTTCTTGTTTTTTCAACATAGGTTGCAAAAAGACCAAGTGCAAAAATCTGTTCCTGGTTTAAGGCTGCTCCTTCCACGCCGAAAGCCGGAAAAATCTCCTTTACC
>JAUNCR010000101.1 GCA_030526505.1 Spirochaetales bacterium | reverse complement strand
CATGCTCCAGTGCCGCAACGGTAAGCGCACAGGTCCAGCAGCTGTTAAGATGGCTGTAGACATGGTTGCAGAAAAGATGATCACAAAGGAAGAAGCTCTTCTCCGCGTTAAGCCAGATCAGCTTGATCAGCTCCTCCACCCACAGTTCGACAAGAACGCTCTCAAGAATGCTAAGCCTCTCGCATCAGCTCTCAACGCATCTCCAGGTGCAGGTTGTGGTGCTATCGTATTCACAGCAAAAGAAGCTGTTGAATGGGACAAGGCTGGAAAGAAGGTAATGCTCGTTCGCAAGGAAACATCTCCAGATGATATCGCTGGTATGTATGTTGCACAGGGTATCCTTACTTCAACTGGTGGTCGTACATCACACGCAGCTGTTGTTGCTCGCGGTATGGGTACACCATGTGTTTGTGGTTGTTCAGAAGTTGTATTCCTCGACAAGGAAACAGTAAAGATCGGTGAAAAGACATTCAAGAAGGGTGACATCATCTCTATCGACGGATCAACAGGTAAGGTTTACGGAGAAAAGCTCCCAGTAACTCCAGCTGTTGTATCTGGCGACCTCAAGACATTCCTTGGTTGGGCAGATGAAGTTCGCGCTAAGTCTGTTCGCACAACAAAGTCTGGAAAGAAGGTTGCAGGTTTCGGAGTTCTCGCTAACGCAGAACAGAACGAAGCAAAGCAGGCTTTCGACTTTGGTGCAGCTGGTATCGGTCTTTGCCGTACAGAACACATGTTCTTCGAAGAACCAAAGCTTTCTTCATTCCAGAAGATGATCATCTCTGAAAATACTGAAGCTCGCAAGGCTAACCTCAAGGCTATCCTCCCACTTCAGCAGAAGGACTTCTACGAAATCATCAAGACAATGGAAGGACGCGCTGTAACAATCCGTCTCCTTGACCCACCTCTTAACGAATTCGTACAGGCTGCAACTCCAGCAGAAGCAGAAGCTCTCGCAAGAAAGCTTGGCGTATCTGTAGAAACAATCAACAAGAAGTATGCTGAACTCAACGAACACAACCCAATGCTCGGACATCGTGGTTGCCGTCTCGCTATCACATACCCAGAAATCTACGAAATGCAGGTTGAAGCTATTGCTCGCGCAACAGCTAAGGCTCAGAAAGAAGGTCTCAAGAACGACGTTCGCATCATGATCCCTAACGTAACAACATTCGCAGAACTTAAGCAGATCCGCGCACAGGCAGAAGCTGTAATCGCAGCTGTAAACCAGGAATGCGGAACAAAGCTCAAGTTCCAGATTGGATCTATGATCGAATTCCCACGTGCAGCATGTAACGCAGCAGAAATCGCTAAGTACGCTGACTTCTTCTCATTCGGTACAAACGACCTTACTCAGACAACATACGGATTCTCACGCGATGACTACTCTAAGTTCATCGAATCTTACCTCGATCAGAAGGTTCTCCTTAAGGACCCATTTGCTACACTCGATGCAACAGGTGTTGGTGACATGATCGAAATCGCAGAAGCTCGCGGACGTTCTGTAAACAAGGACCTCCACCTCGGCATCTGTGGCGAACACGGTGGTGATCCAGACTCAATCAAGCTTTGCTATGCTCTTGGTCTTAACTATGTATCTTGCTCTCCATTCCGCGTACCAGCAGCTCGTCTTGCAGGTGCACAGGCAGTAATCGAAGCAGCAAAGGCAGCTAAGGCAGCTAAGGCTACTGCAAAGAAGCCAGCAGCTAAGAAAGCAGCTCCAGCAAAGGCAGCAGCAAAGAAGGCTCCAGCTAAGAAAGTAGCAGAAAAGAAGGTATCACGTCCTGTGATTTTTACTCTGAGGGTTTCTAACGAAACTCTCGGGCATTGTTGCTTAACTTGCAAAGACCCTCTCGGTAGAAATATCGGGAGGGTTTTTTATTGCACTAGTCTACTAGAATTTTTTTCTAAGCTGTTTTTTCAAATAGGACAGGTTATAGACAAAATAAAAGAAAAGGATTCCTCCAAAGTAATGCTGCATGTAGTCTGGGCACTTGGCTGCTATAAGGACGATTTTAAGCAGAAGGCATAGGGCGAGAGTTAAAAAAAGACGGAGGACAAGCAGAACGGTAACGGTGTTGGCTGCAGCATTTACATCGCCGAGACTGACTTTTTCAAGCTCTTTTTTTTCAACACGGCAATTTAGCATTCTTTCAATTTTTGTACTTAGAGCGGCAATGACAAATCCGCAAAGAAGATTGAAAACAAGGTTCATGATTCCACCGTGGTTTTTCTGCGATACAAAAAGAATTATCATGGAAACAGGAACAAAGAGGACTGCAAGTACCATAAAGTGACAGCGTTCTTTTTTTATGGCTTCATGGCGGATGCTTGCGGCAGAATCAGCGTTTAAAAAATCATCGCGTATGGTGTGTATTTTCTTTGCCTTTTCATCACCCAAAGCATCTTCTTCTTCGTTAAGAAAAGCTTCACCGTCTTTTGATTTATTTTTGACGCACGGTTTTTCATCGGTCAATTCAGTTTTAAAAGCTTGAGTTTTGACGCATTCATCTGCAGAAGGTTCAACAGGTTCTTCCTGCATGGAATTTTCAAAAGAAGCAGATCTAAGGGCCTGGTCATAAGCCTGCCTGATTTTTTGATATTTTTCAGGATCCTTACCAGGTGGATTAAGCTTTACCTGGGCAGCAAAGGCCTTTTTAATTTCCGCCTTATTGTCTGTCGGTTCAATTCCAAGTATTTTCCAGCATTCTGAATTCATAGATTACAAGATCCTCATTTTGATACGTAAAAAAAGAAGGGCTGCCAGGATAAGGATGAGAATGTAGATGGTATGTGCCCTCTTATATTCCTTGCTCTTCTCTCCATTCTTATCTTCTGGAGTAAGGCCTGTGATTCTGGTAAACAGGTTGTCAAAAAGATTCACCATTGAAGATTCATCTCCGTCTTCCAGCTTTCTTGAGTCCCATAAAAAGTAAAGCACGACAAGGCTTACTGGGACAGCACCGACAGAAAGGATTCCAAGAACCATCAGCAGGGTATCCATAAAATCCGTTTTAAACCCATCGAAGAATAAAAATATTATCAGTAAAAAAAGAAAAATGAGCAGGCAATAGGGAAAGGCAAAAAGCATCTTAATTCGTCTTTCTGCAGAGGAGACTTTTACAAATCCAAGGAAAAAATCTGCAAGGGTCGAGATTGCGGAGCTAAAAATTCCAATCGCCATTCCAAGTATGCAGACGAATTTAAAATCTTCTTTGCCCCAAAAAAATTCAAGTATAAAGAAAATTCCTGCTGCAAGGATTCCAAGAGAAATGTATTTGAGCAATGTCCTTAAAGGAATGGTTTTTCTATTGTTCATATTTTTACCAGATTTCAGAATCGTAGTCGTCAAAGATTCGCTCAAGCTGTTCCCTAATTTCCTTAATCTGTTCCGGAAGCTGTTTTGCAAGGGCGGCTTCAAAAATGGAAATATAGTTCAGGATTTTCTTTCGCTGTTCCCCGATGGATTCCTGATAAAGGCGCTTTGCTTTTTCTAGGATGGCAATGTTCTGTTCATCTTCCCAAGGGAGTACCTTGAGGTTTTCCATCTTTTTCCTAGCCTCTGCAATCTCAATGTCAGAAAGATCGGCGTTTCCCTGATTGATGACCATGGATTTTGTATATCCGTTGCTTACGCTTGTAACTTCAACTTCAAGAAGTCCGTTAATGTCGTAGGTGAACCTTACATCAACTGCCTCATGGCCACTTTTATTGTATGGAACTACTGAATCAAGACAGCCAAGACTCAGGTTTTCATCGGGATCCATGGATTCTCCCTGGTATATATCAATGCGGATGTTTTTCTGTCCGGGAACCGCAGTAAAGTAACGCTTTACGATGCTTACAGGAACCGGAGTATTTCTTTCAATGATAGGATCACATATCAGTTGGTCATTGGCATTTGAATTAAAATTAGTCAGACTTTTTAGGACAGAAGTGCTTAAGGTAAAGGGACAAATGTCTGTAAGAACAGTTTCCTTCAATTCGTGGTGACAGTCTTTCATGGCGGCAAGAACACCAGCACCCAGGGCAACGGTCTCGTCAGGATTGATTCTTGAAATGACCTTGTCACCAAAAATTGCTTCGGCAAAATCGGCAATGCATTTCATTCTTGTGGCACCACCCATAAGGATTACTGAATCAATGTCTGCAACATGGAGTCCTGCATCATTCATTGCTTTTTTGATTGGGCTTTTAAGGCGCATTACAAGGTCTGAAGTAATTGCAGAGAAAGTTTCCGGAGTAAGGATGGATTTGTATTCCTTTCCGCCGATGGTAATTGAAAGTTCAGCAGCCTGAGGATTTTCCTTATCCGAAACTTTGAACTTTGCAGTTTCGGCAACCTTGTTCATTTCTGCAATTTCTGTAGGAGTAAGGTCTGCAACGATTTTGTTTTCGTAAAGGAACCAGGCAGAAATTGATTTTGTAAAGTCTTCTCCCCCAAGACGGTTGTCTCCGCTTACGGATTTTACATCGATGATGCCTTCAAAGAATTCAAGGACAGAAACATCAAAAGTTCCGCCACCAAGGTCAAGGACGATGGCATTCTTCATGTCGGGCTGTTCGTTGATTCCGTAGCAGAGGGCAGCTGCTGTAGGTTCGCTTATGAGGCGTTCAACTTTAAGACCGGCTAGCTTTCCTGCTTCCTGGGTTGCACGGCGCTGGTTCTGGTTGAAGTAGGCAGGCACGCTGATAACGGCTTCAGTAACTTCTTCTCCAAGGAATTTTTCAGCATCTCTTTTTAATGAACTTAAAATGAAGGCAGACAATTCAATTGAAGAATAATCCCTTCCGCGAAGAGAATAGAAATATCTTTGGCCCATGGTTCTTTTAAATGCATAGGCTGTGTTTTCAGGATCCGTAATCAACATTTCCTTTGCGGCTTGTCCTGTAACAATGGTATTGTCTTCCTTAATTGAAACAAAGGATGGTGTAAGGTTCTTGCCCAAAGCGTTGGGAATGATTACGGGACCAAAATCCCTCCATACTGAAACCAGGCTGTTTGTTGTACCCAAGTCAATTCCGATGATGGCCATTTATTTTTTCTCCTTTTTTTTCTCTTCAGGTTCATCTATAAAAATGTATTCAACGTTGATGTGGTCTCTCTCATTTCGTTTTGTGAAATCTTCTTCATATTTTCTGTAGAGTGATTCCGTAATGTAAACTGTCTTTAAGTTTGGACAGCTGCCATAAATAACCCCGTCACTTAAATCCTTTACGGTTGGGGGAATATAAAGGCTTACAAGAGATGGAAGTTCGCAGAAGGCAACGGCGAAAATTTTTCTCAGACCATAGGGTAAATCGATGCGCCTTAAGTTAGGGCAGTTGTAAAAGGCATAGCGATGAATGCTCTGAAAGTATGCAAGATCATGCTTGCTGTTATACTCAAAATCTAAAGTTATAGTTTCAATTACAGGATTGTTATGGAAGGCATGAAGGCCAAGGCAATAGTCACCATAATAATTTTTTTCTGAAGGCTGTTTGAGGAATAAATTTTTTGCATCACCCCTATAACGGGTTATGGTTTTGCCACCGAGACATATATCATTGTGGCTGATGGGATTTTCCTTGAGCCCAACTTCATGCAGGAACAATGGATTGATCTTCGGATAAATCCACAGAATGATGGCGGCAATTATGAGAAAAACATTCACTCTGCAAAGAAATGGAACATAATGATTTACTTTTGCAAGGTCAAAAAACAGAAAGCGTTTTTCCCTTGTCATGGATTCATAAACTTCTGCAGCAGAAAAAACCATTTCCTTGTCATGGATTAAAAAATAAAAATTGAAGTAAGGCATGGTCTTGGCAAAATCTGCAATCCTTAAAATTTCATCCCGAGAAGCAGGAACAAAAATAATGTTGTCGTCATCAAACCTTTTCTTTGCAATGTGGACGCTTATTTTTGAAAGGCAGATGTAGATCCTCGAATTGAATTCCGCTTCATCAAGGTGGACGGGAAGTTCCGTGCCTTCAGCAATTTTTTTCTCTGAAGCTGGCTTTTCAACGGCAATATAAAATTCCTGATGGGTAAAGAGATTTTTTGAAAGTTTTTCATTTGCCCGTTGAAGGATTTTTTCCTCTTCCAGATGAACAAGACCACTGTTGTAATATTGAAAAAGATTGTATATATCGCGCATTTTATTGTTCCGAGCAGATTAAAAGGCACCGTACCAAAGCTATGCAGGCAATGGACAGCAAAATGGCAAAGGTTTTTATCAATTTCATTGACTTCCAAAACCCTTCATAAAGCAAAGCCCATTTAAGGGATATTTTTTCGTATTGAAAATTTCCTATGGCTGTTCTTAAATCCCTGAATGAAAAGGAACCGAACATTCCGCGGAGTCTTGAAAGTTCAGCAAGGGAAATGTTTTCGGATTCACCTTTTGATTCTTCATTCGAATTGGCAACAGCAGATTCAATTTCGTCTTCCTCAGAGAAAAGATTTTCATCTCGAGAAGCTTCCCTTATTAAATCACGGACAGTTTTTTCATTGGAAGAGAATTTAATCGCCCTATCATAGGCTTCTCGTAGTTCCTGATATTTCTGGGCATCTTTTGAGGGAGGATTTTCTTTTACTTTTTGTGCAAAGGCTTTTTTAATTAAGGCCTTATCGGAAGTTGGTTTTATGCCAAGTATTTTCCAATAGTCCATGATTCAATTATATAGATTTTTTTAAAAAATGGAAATTTAAAATTATATACCGTCAGCCATCCATGTGCTATAATTGAAACATGGCAGATTTTTTTGATTATGTTTTCTGGCGCGGTGATGTAGAATTTTCGTCATCGGGATTCAATTCCGTAGATGCACTGATCTTTTCTCAGATTTCTTACATGAACTTCGACGGGTTGATTCCATGCGGTTATGACAGGTCAATTACGGTAAAGGAACTTTTCAGCAGGTTTAAAAAATCCCCTGACTATGCAAAGCGAAAGAACATAGGCGTAGTAATAAATCCAAAGACCAATGAACTCTTTGAAAAGATTGCGGAATCAAATCGTTTTGGAAAAGTTAGGCTATGCGGATGGAAAAACAAGTACTCGGAAAAAACAGAAGAGCAGTTTCTGGCATTCACTGCATTTATTGAAGATTTTGCCCTCATAGTTTTCCGTGGAACTGATGACACCATTGTTGGCTGGAAAGAAGATTTTAACCTGGCTTTTGGAGAAGAAATAAAAGCCCAGAAGGATGCACTGGAATATGTAAATTCTTTCATCGAAAAAAATCCAAATGTTGCGGTAAAAATTGCAGGACATTCAAAAGGCGGGAACCTTGCAATTTATTCAGGAGCAAAAGCAAATAAAACAAGGCAGATTTCAGAAGTGTTCAACTTTGATGGCCCTGGTTTTTCAAAGGCAGACCTTGAAAGCAGAAGCTTTAAAAAATTACAGCCAAAGGTAAAGTCCTTCTACCCTGAATGTTCAATCATCGGAATGCTATTCAATCACTTTCCGGAATACAAAATTGTGGGAAGCACGGAAAAACTTTTGATGCAGCACGATGCCATGAGCTGGAAAATTTTCCCGACTTCATTTGAAGAAGTAAAATCTTTTGACAAGAAAAGCCGCTTCATAGAAAAGACTTTCAATTCCTGGTATATGGGCCTTTCTGCAGAACAGAGAACACAGTTTGTTGAATCAATCTTTAATGCCCTCTTTGCTTCAAGCGCAAAAAATTTTACGGAGTTTACTCAGAACTGGGAAAATAGTTTACAGGCAATTATAAAAACTGCATGGGAGCAGGATTTTGAAATGAAAAAATCAAACTTAAAGATAATCGGTCAGCTGCTGGATGAGGCAAGAAAAAATCTGTAGCAGACAGTAGGTGTAAGGAGTAAAATTAA
>JAUNCR010000100.1:1270-7923 GCA_030526505.1 Spirochaetales bacterium | reverse complement strand
ATGCTGTCCATGTCAAAGCGGTATTCCTCATTTGCATTCTTTATGGCTTCCGGTTCAAGAAGTCCTTCCTTCTTCCACATGTCGTAGCCACGTAAAAGCCAGTTGAAGATACCGCTGTTCTCGGCAAGAAGCTTGTTCGGCAGATCCTTGTCACGCTGTTCCTGGGGAATCGTAACATTAAAGGGGATGAGCTTTATTCGTCGCCATATTCCGTTGTCCGCACCTTTGATTCTTGGCTTATGGTTTGTAGCCATAAAGATCTTGAAAGTCGGGTTAAAGGAAAAATACTCGCCGTAAAGAAATCTTGCGGTCAAGGCATCCCCGCCTGTAATCTGCTTTATAAGGCTTTCGGAAAGAGGCTTTCCCTGTTCGGCTTCGCTTGTAGTTACAAGACGCATTCCCCTTAGACGTGCAATATCGTTGCTTTGTTCGGAGGTCTTCTTCATGAACGTTTCAGTTCCTGTTGTCGTGGAATAATCCCCAAACAGTTCCTGCAGTGCATTAAGGAATGTAGACTTTCCGTTTGCTCCAGTTCCCCAAAGGATAAAAAGGCACTGTTCCCCGGTATGGCCGCTCAAGCTGTAGCCCATGGCCTTTTGAATAAAGCGTATCAGTTCCTTGTTGTTGTCAAAAATCTGCATCAAAAATTTGTCCCATGTAGGGCATGTTGCGTTTTTCTTAAAGACAAAGTTGCTTCTCTTGGTGCTTAAGTCTTCCGGCAAGGACTGTCGACCCATCATCGTGGCAAGGTCTATCATGCAGTTCTTTGCGACAAACATATCAAGATCCTGGTCAAGCTTGTCCTCCGTCACCTTTATTTCCTTGCTCATCTTGCAGATTCCTTCCAATGCCTGAAGTCTTCTGAATGATTCACTTTTTATAAGGTGCTTTTCAAATGCGGTCTTAAGCGTAGGGTCTGTAATGAACCTCATGCCTCTGTACATCTGGTGCACAAAGTCCACAATCCATTCTTCAACAATACCTTCGTCATCGATCTTCCAGCGGCAGTCATCCCATATCAGAAACTTGTTCCATTTCTTCACATATTTAAGCTTATGCCCATAAGCCTTAAGAAAATAGTCCCGGTTTGTAATATCCGTAAACTGCATTTCGCCTTTGACATATCTGTTTGCCTTCAAATCCTGCGTAAGTTTTTCTATGGCAATCATTACATCAGTCTTTGGCTTTTCTATTTTATCAGCTTTCTTCTTGTAGCGTTTTACCGTTGCTGCAGGTGTCTTCTTGTCGTCATTCATTTATAACTCCATGTATCTTCAATAATTCATAGATGCTGTTCATCTTGTAGACCATAAAGTCCATGATGTTCTGGGCATCATAATCGCCAAACTGTTTTTCTATGTAACTGCCGTTCTCAACAATAAGGCTCAATGCTTTTGCTTTGGCAAAGCCGTCAGCAAAGTTCCAGAAAGCCCTCAGTTTGTCAGCTTCTTCGCTTCCTTCAACATTCAGGACACGTTTCAGCATGTCATAGTTCTTTATATCTTCGGAAAAACTGTCATAATAGAATCTGGCATCTTCCATAAGTTCAGGCGGCGTATATGTTTCCATAAGGATCAGTCTCCCTCATCGTATACAAAGACTTTTGCGCTCCGGCCAAGTGTCATGCGGTCATCTTCAAACACAATACGTGGCCAGAACTTCCAGTAACCGCTCATGTTTAGTTCATCCTTACAAGCAATGTCATAAAAAATCGTACCGTTTTCAGGATCAAGAACATGGGCTGTAAATGTTCCTTCCGTTCCGTTTGGCTTTTGATAGCATATCTCACATTCCTTGCATGAACCTAAATCAATCTGTGAATTCAATACAAGCCTTAATTTTGTCTGTCCTTTGTAGATGTGTTTCATTTATCAATCCTTAGGATCCCTGAGCTTGTCGAAGGGTCCTATATATATATCAACTGTTATAGGCGTAAAAAGTTCCACAACGCAGTTTTCATCACGAATCTTGCCTTTAAGCCA
This sequence comes from Spirochaetales bacterium, assembly GCA_030526505.1. GTDB lineage: Bacteria > Spirochaetota > Spirochaetia > Treponematales > Treponemataceae > Treponema_D. Next base: position 5,941 of record JAUNCR010000100.1, on the reverse strand, counting down.
TTCCCAGAAAACACACATGGATTTCACGGCTCTCTTAAAGAGTCTTCCTGCATTATGGGCAAATAAAGCCATAACGCTGTCAGAGTTTTTTCTATGATAATCTGCTTTCCTCATGTTCCAGGAATTGCAGTCTGGTGTTGTCTCAATCATTCTTCTTGAATCAGTTCTTTTACTCATCAAATCCACTGTGCAAAAAGTGTTCTTTATCCTTACCAAAAGGATCAGAAGCTGCCTGAATAGATCCGTCATGCTTACTTCTTCCGTATAGAATCTGTAGTAGTCTGTCTTCTGGCTTCGTAGGCTTTCTATCTCAAACTGCTCATGTAGATATCTTCCAAAGATTTCATGGCTTTCTTTTCTGTCATCAATTTCAGTTTCACAGGACATAAGGCGGAACATCCTGTTGCTTCGTCTTATGATCAAAGCCGCTTTTTCTTCTGCCGAAGCCTTTCTTTTAAGTTTCTGTTTCCTAAAAAGGCTGTGGGTTATTCTGCATGTGTTTTTTATGCTTCGTGAATACTTCTGAGCATCTACCGCGTCATAAGTCCAGTAAAGGGAATAGTTTCCAGGAACTGCATCTCCAGTGTTAAAAAATTCAGGCGGAACACCATCATTAAAAAGTTCATCCCAATCCTCATAATCGCATTCATAAAGCTCATCGTTCCCAAATCCTTTCTGGAACAATGTTCCTTTGTTTATGCCTGTGTTGTCCCATATAGGGCAAATGCAGTTTCCGTACCATCCTACGGTAACTGTTTCGCCTTTCTGCAGTTTCCTTTTCAATGGAATGGTAAAAGACTTCCATCCGTTGCTTATTCTGTCAGAGCATTCAAGTTCAATGGACTTTGCGTTCAGGTATTCAAAACCATTGTTGTTACTGAATACAAGAGGATAAATATAATAGCCGTCTCCATAAGTTTCTTCGTAATAGCCGCTGGTTGGCCATCTAAAGTAATAGTAAATGGTAAGGCTTGCGCTTGAACTTGCTTTTTCAAGAGTGTAGGAATAACCAATGCATACGGCTTCAAGAATAAAATCCTCTCCGCCGTAATAATACTTGTTTCCAACTCTGTTGTTTCCAACTGTTACCAATGACATTTAGTTACCGTTAAAAGTAATTTCCCAGTCTATCTGCAAGGTGTCGCTTGAAGTTACATTCACGCTTGGTGTTATCTGTGCATAGGCAAGACAGCTTGCAGAAGCAGTGTTTCCGTTCATAAGGGCAACTTCATTTATTCCGTTTGCGTTAAGTGTTCCGGCAGTAAAAGAAGTCCTGTACTGCAAAACGTTGTGACCTGTATTTCCAAATGCCGCAGCTTTCTTCGGGAATCCTGAATCAAGCTTTACATAGGTTCCGCTAGGAGTGTTTACTGTGGTGTTTGCCTTAGGTGTGCTTCCTGTCCATCCGGTTCCTACAATCATGTAGCCGTTTGTTGCATCAACCTTGTTCTGCGTTGGAGTGCTCATCATCCAGTCTGCAATAAGACCGTCGCCAGCATTTGTAATGGTATTGTGATGCCTGTGTATCATCTTCCTTGCCGGAAGATTCAAGGCTCTTCTTAAAAGGCTTCTTTTGTATTCCTTGATTTTTCCATTGCTGTCAAAGACCGTAAAAGTAATCATACCTTTGACTTTTGATTTATCTCTAAACATATTCTATCTCCCGCACATAGCAAATACTGAAACAACTCCAAGGACAACTGCCGTAATCCCTGAACCCCACAAAGCACCCTTAAGAGTTTCAAAACGCCTCTGCTTTTTGTACTGCTCAAACTCATATTTAAGCTGCTCGTTCTGAACCTCATACAGGTCAGAGCGTTCCTTCCAATAGGAAAGTTCACTCCCAACATCCTTCAAGACTTCCTTTACGGCTTCTTTTGAAGTCCTTTCAATTTCTTCAATGGCAATTTCCACAATTTGCTCCTTATTTAATTCTTCTTTTGAATCTTTCAATTCCTTCTGAAACCTTGTCGCAGACTCCGCCGTAAGATTCTGCAAGCTTGTAAGAATCACTAGCACTAATGCGCTCGTAAGTCTCATTCCTTTTCTCATTGCATTTCTCCTCAATTTCATCGTCAGTCATGTTCAACGCTTTCTTAGCAAGTACAGACGGTGACTCTTCATTCCTTGTTTTTCTGATCATGAGCAACCCAAGAAGAATTGCTCCAATCCATGCAAACAAACCCTTAATCACATCCAAGATTTTCTTCATTTTTTCCTCTGGTAAATCCATTGATTCCTTTACTGATTTCACGCCCTGTAATAACAATGGTCGTAACAGTAAGCCATTCAGCATTCCCCACAAAACCAAGAATCCTAAGCAATGTCGTAATCAGGAACATCACAAACTTGAACGACAAAAGTTTTTCAGCAAGATCCTTAAGCCTCCACTTAATCATCATTTCCTCCCACCTTGTTTTCAGTAATGATTCTCTTGTATTCCAGGAATTCAGCATCAGGTCCAAACAAATCTCTTGAATCTTCATTTGCTTCAAGGAGTGCCTTTTTGTTCAATCCTCTCACTTCAATCCTGTAGTCCATTCCGTAATAAACAGGCCTCAAGTCGCTAAGGCTTCTTAAAACAGAACGAGGCTCAACACAGTTAAGCACAACATCATCACCGGCAAGTCCTGCACAATGAGCAACCTCATTTTCCTTGTAAAGCCTTGAACCAAGCTGCCTGTCATAATTGGTTATGAAGAAAGCACAGCGGATGGAATTTCTGTCAGGATTCCTTACGGTAAAATACTTCCTGTAAAGGGCATCTGCCGTAACCCTTATGGAACAACCTGTAGCAAGCAGAAGGGCAAGGCATACAGAACCCGAACAGTCGGAGCGCATAAGGTTTTCCTTTCCGCTTTCGTATTTCAGAAACTGCATCCGCCCAAGGTAGTACATGAACCTTTCATTTTCCGTAAGCCTTGAAGTAAGTTCCTTTTCTGCTTCCAGCATAAGTCTGATTTTTGCTTCATTCATTTGATAAGTTTCCCCACAACAACAATTCCAACGCTTATGCAACTTAAGACACAGCCAATGATTCCAAGTGTCCTTCCAAGCCTGCCGTTATCGTTCTTAATGTGTTCATCAAGTCGCCTTGCATTGGCACAAAAAGAAGGATTTCCCTGGCACTGCATGTTCTTTCTTTCAAGGTCATCAATCCTCTTGTTCATGATTTTCTTGAACTCTTTCATTTCAGACCTGAAACCGCTCAGCTCAACCTTCAATCCATTGATTGACTCAATCAATGTTAAAACTTCTGTTTCGATAATTTCCCCCATAATCTTTTCCTATTTTTCCGTAAGCCATAGTTCTGTACTGAACGCCTCTTCCTTTTTGTATCTAAGACTGATTTCATCAACAGCAACTTTCCTTTCAATTCCTTCAATGTCTAGCCCAATGCAGGCACCGGCCCTCACATTGCTAAGGCAAAGGAACGTAGTGACATAAAATGACCTGTGCCGTTTCTTGTATTCTTCAAGAAGGTCATTTGCCCTTCGTTCATAGAAAGGAACACCGTCTATTTCATCATTGCTTAAATACTTGTAACTTAGATTCTTTACCTGCTGGCCGTGCTTCTTGATTTCCTCTTCGTCATGCCTGTAAACGCAGAAATTCGTCTCGCTTATGATTGCCTTTCCGTGAATCGTTGCAGAGCGCAAGGCAATGTTTTCTCCTTTGCGGTTAAGCTTTATGACTGCACAGTTTTTGTTTGATGTAGTGTCGTAGACTTCAATTTCAAACTTCTTGCCACCGTCAGTTATGATGTTCTTTTCAAAAGTTTCCTTGTCATCTATTTCTTCAGCATAAACAACAGACCTTACTTTTCCGCCTGAATCCTTCGCCGTATAAAGTGCCTTGTAATTGTCCTGGCATATTTCCCTTGAATCATTTGTGAACGGATACCAGACATTAAAATCTTCATCGTACCAGCTGTGACTGTCCGTAAACTCCCAAAGCACCTGTTTTTCAGTTTCAGAATATTTTGTGTATTTAAGGCGGATAAAGTTTCCGTACTCATCGTTGTCGTTGTAGCTTCTGAAATGAGTAATAAAGGAATCCGTCAAAGTGATTCCTTTCTCATCAGAAAAATTGTTCACCGTGTCGTAAGGACTTTCCGTAAAACTGATGCACTTGTCTTTTGAACACTCAAGGCTAGCACCATAGCATTTTGCAAGGTCGCAAAGTTCATCCCATGCGCTTCTTGTAATCTCAACATAGGGAACATTAAACGACAGATAGCAGCAGTCAATGTCCTCAGCACTAAATCCACCTCGTTTTGCAAGAAGATGAACCAAAGACTTTTCAGGCTGTGTCTCATCGCATACAACCGAATGAACAATTATCTGGCTTTCAGTCCAGTTCTTCTGTTTCTTCTCATCGCTCAAGGCTTCCGAATGGTCTACAAGATGAATTCGGCAGGATTTCTTTGAATATCCTGTCTGCTCATACTGAATTCCGTTGTCGTCAATCTTAAGGTTAAACCTCATGAAGCAGGCGGAATTGTCCCCGTAGCAATACCAGATCTGAACATTGTCGCCTGTATCATAATCTTTTAGGAAATCCCTTGTTTCAGTTGTGTCTAAAACAAGATCTCCAAGATTCCGTGTACCACCGTCAACGCTTTTGTAGGACTGAATCACGCATTCAAGAATGTCCTTGTCAGAAAAGAAA
>JAUNCR010000100.1:0-1260 GCA_030526505.1 Spirochaetales bacterium | reverse complement strand
TGTGGATCCAGTTATGGGAGATAACGGAAATCTGTATCGAACTTATAATGCTATTATGCAAGAAAAAATGCGAGATTTAGTAGCTAGAGCAGATATCATTACTCCAAATTTAACAGAAGCAATGTTCTTATTAAAAAGACCTGCCTCACATGCAGTAGGGAGTTCATAGCATTTCATACTTCAATCTCCCTGTACTGTGTTCTTGTTTTGATTATCAGCTTGATAAGTCCTGTTACATTGAATCCCTGCTTGCAAAGAACCGCATCGGCGCAGTCAGCATTTGTTTCGTCAGAAAGTGGCTTAAGATCGTTAAGCTCAAGGTATATTCCAGAAGCAACGGAAACCGGAATCACAAATCTTTCTATCGTTATGTTCTTTGGAAAGAACTCATCTGTAAAAGGAAAATAAATGTTCAGCCTGTAAATCTTTGTGTCCTCAAGTCTGCCGTTGAGTTCAAAACGATATACAAGCGGAATGGTAGAAGCTTTTCCGTTCTTAACATAAAAGATGTTGTGACCATCAAACAGGAAAGTTTTCTCGTCAGGATTAAAACGGATGTCAGGAATAGAATATTCCCACACATCAATGAATGACTTTCTTGTTTCTGTAACATTTACACGGAGATAAAAAGCTGCTCCGTTGTTTCCTCTCAGTTCAAAAGACAAAGCCCTAAGGTTCCTGTAGGCATCCTTCTCAGTCTTCCGGTTCACAAGCAAGTCAAAAAGTTCAGAATCATCATCCTGAATATGGTTTGAAAGTATTTCAAAAAGTTCACTGATATTCTCAAAAGAAAGACGGCTTACAAAACAGCCTTCAATCTGGCTCTTGTTTCTGATGTATACGGCAGGTTTCTTTTTATCCACTGTAGAAGGAAGAGTATAGAAATCATTTACTTGTCTTAGTGTTTCATTGCAGAACGGTAAGGCCGTAAGGTTTGCCCCGCGTCTCAAAGTAATTGCCATCTCGTTACCATTAACTTTCATGGTTCCGAGTATAAAAGACCGAATCCTAGAATCTCATAGAGAAATCTCTATATAGCATAGAGAATTCTCTATATGGCATAGAGAATTTAATAGTAAAATTAGATAAGAATATTTTAACATATGAACCTTGATTATGTTGATCTTGCAGCTATATTATTATTTTTATACTAGTTTTTATAAAGTATGTTACACTAAATTAGGTGATAAAATATGTATAACACTATCGTCTATCTGAAAAAAAATACTAAGGTAAAAAGAAAATCTAAATGTATTTACT
>JAUNCR010000099.1 GCA_030526505.1 Spirochaetales bacterium | reverse complement strand
TATCAGCGGGAAAATCAAAATTGTATGGAATATGAAAATAAACTGGTGTTTACGGATTGCCGCGCCCTGAAATTAATAAAAAAAATATGTGGAATCTCGTCACCTTACAAACTTGAACGGCTTTCTATTGATGTTCAGAAAGAAAAATGCAGCATCATGAAAAAAGTGGGAATTTCAATGTCTCAGATTGCCAGAATAACGGGAATCAGCAAGAAAATAATCAAACAATCATAATTATTTAACAGTTAAATGTATTATTAGAGAAAAATTTTCTTCTCTGAAAGCATTTATTAATTGTCTAATTTCATTTTGTTTCAAAGGGGTCTGTCCCCATTGTTTCTTATTCACAACATTGTTTTATTATTGATTTAGAAATGATATTTTCTTAGAATAAGGTCATGTTGATTTCGGCTACATTTTCTAAACCATCCAAGTCTGTTGAAGAAAAACTTGGCAAACCCTATGTAAAGGTTCGCATTTGGAAAAATCCTTCTCCTTCTGCAGTATCTTCAAATGCCTATGTTTCTGAAAGCTTTACTGAAAAGCAGTCCTTTACAAAAAATCTTTCAAAAGAAGATGCCGAAAAATTTGTGGAAGAAAATGCAGGCACAACATTCAAAAACTGCGTAGAGCGTACTGATGTCCAGGAAATAACATATCTTGCCAATCGCCACGGTGAAGTTAAAAAACTTGTAAAGAAACTTTCCGCTCCCGTGTCTTTCAAAACCAACAAAGAAAAAAAATATATTCTCAAGGAAGGCATTCCTGTTCCTTTTTTAATTGAACTTGGGGTAATGACAAAGGATGGAAAAATAGTTTCTTCCCGCTATGACAAGTTCCGCCAGATAAACCGTTTCCTTGAATTCATCGATGACATTCTTGCTGATGTAAGGAAATTATGCTGCGGCGACGGTGATTTCAGCGGGGACAGACCCCTTAGAATGGTGGATTTTGGTTCCGGAAAATCCTACCTTACTTTTGCCGCCTACTATTTCCTTTCTGAAATAAAAAAGATTCCCTGTGAAATATTCGGCCTTGATCTGAAGAAAGATGTAATCGAGCATTGTGCATCCCTTGCCCGCAAATACGGATATACAAACCTGAACTTTGCTGTGGGGGACATTGCAAAATATTCAGGCGAAACATCACCGGACATTATAGTAACCCTTCATGCCTGCGATACGGCAACAGATTATGCCCTGAAATATGCGGTTGAACACAATACAAAGGCAATCCTTTCCGTTCCCTGCTGCCAGCATGAAATCAACAGCCAGATAGGAAAAAACTCTGTGGATGAAAATAGTCCACTTGCTCTTTTCATGAAGCACGGGATTCTTCGCGAAAGGTTTGCAGCCCTTGCAACCGATGCAATCCGTGCAGAGCTTCTGGAAGAAAAAGGCTATGCAGTTCAGCTGATGGAATTCATCGACATGGAAGGAACTCCAAAAAACCTTTTGATTCGCGCCGTGAAGAAGCAGGGCAGTGAAAGCAGTTCATCGGGGAAAAAATCAGCATCAAAGGAATCTTTCCTTAATGAACTTAAAGTTAAGCAGACTCTTAACGACATTATCTAGGAACACTAGAGAACATACTTTTCTATGAAATCTCCCACGCCGTCATGGTTGTTGTCATTGTCGGTTATGTAGTCGGCAATTTCCTTTATGTAATCAAGACCGTTGCACATGGCTATTCCGTTGCCACACATACGGATCATGCTTTCGTCATTCATGCTGTCGCCGAAGCCCATGGTTTCTTCCATTGGAATGCCAAGTTCTCCTGCAAGGAATTCAATTGCCTCTCCTTTTCCGCATTTTGGTGGAAGAAGTTCAAGAAAGTAAGGTTTGCTCGTAAAGATTACGGCACGGCCTCCCAGTTCCTTTTTAAGCTTGTCCTGAAGTACAAGAAGTTTTTCCGGTTCGCCAGGAATGAGCATTTTTGGGAATTTGCCTTCCTTAAGGAACTTTTCATATTCTTCAATTACCTTTCCCTTTACATGGCACATGTCCACATCAAGACGGGTCCATCTGGTTTCTTTTTTATAGAAGATTACATCAGGGGAATAGACTTCGGTGTCCAATCCGGCTTTTTCTGCCTCGCTGTTTGCATGGAGGAGAATGTTGCTGTCCACGCTTTTAAGGTAGATCTGTTTCCTCTGGTGCATGTCAAAGACACTGCAGCCGTTGATTGCAATGATGAACCTGCCCGTTTCCTTTCCGGCAATGTCCAGTTTTCGTACGAAAGGAAGGATTCCGTCTTCTGCACGGCCCGAACAGAGGACTATGTAAATGCCCTTGTCGGCTGCAGCCTGCAATGCTTTTACGGTTCTGTCGTCTATGGAGCGTTCGTCATTAAGCAGGGTGTCGTCAAGGTCCAGTGCGATGAGTTTTACATTCAGCTTGTTTTCAGGTGTCTTCTTCATAGTTGTATATATATCAGAAGGTAAAAAAATCCGCAATTCATAGGGGTCTGTCCCCTCTGTCAAGAATTGCCTTGCAATTCTTGTGGCGAAAGTTAGGAAGTACACGGCTGTTGGTGCATAAATGCTTTCGCCAGGGGTCTGTCCCCTCTGTAACGGTGCTTTCGGCATTAATTCCAGGTTCCGTATATACTCTAACCCTTTTTTTTGCTAATATATCGCCTATGACAAAGAAAATAGACATATTCGATTCAACACTTAGAGACGGTTCCCAGGGCGAAGGCATCAGCTTTTCAGTTCAGGACAAGATTCACATTGTAGAAGCCCTTGATGAGCTCGGTGTTAATTACATTGAAGCCGGAAATCCTGGTTCCAATCCAAAGGATATGGAATTTTTCCAGAAGGCTAAGGAACTTAAGTTAAAGACATCTCGTCTTGTTGCCTTTGGTTCGACACGCAGAAAGGACATTGCCTGTTCTGAAGATGCAAACCTTACAAGCCTTTTGTCTGCAGAAACAGAAGATGTCTGCATTTTCGGAAAGACCTGGGATTTTCAGGTAACAGACATTCTTCATGCAACCCTCGAAGAAAATCTTGAAATGATCCGCGATACCTGTGCCTACCTTAAGGGCAAGGGCCGCAATGTAATGTTTGATGCAGAACACTTCTTTACGGGATATGCCGCAAACAAGGAATATGCTCTTGCCTCGCTGAATGCAGCCGTTGAAGGCGGTGCTTCGGTTCTCTGCCTTTGCGAGACAAAGGGTGGTGCAATGCTTGATGAATGCTCGGTTGCCGTAAAGGATGCCTTTGATAAATTCGGAAGCAAGGTAAAGATCGGCATTCATACTCACAATGACTCAGGGCTTGCAGTTGCAAACTCTCTCGTTGCTGTTCAGGCAGGTGCAACCCATGTTCAGGGAGTTCTCCTTGGTTTTGGTGAACGCACTGGAAATGCTAACCTTTCTACAATCATTTCCAACCTTCAGCTTAAGATGGGGTATGAATGTATCCCTGCCGAATGCATGGAAAAGCTTACTCCAATCTGTCACCGCATTGCAGAGATCGCAAACATTCCTCTTGAAGCAGGCATGCCTTATGTTGGTGGAAATGCTTTTGCACACAAGGCCGGAATGCACATCGACGCTGTTCTCAAGAATCCATTTGCATACGAACACATCACTCCTGAAACAGTCGGCAATGAACGAGTGTTCCTTATGAGCGAAGTTGCAGGCCGCAGCATGATCATCGAGAAGATCAAGAAGTTTGATTCTTCAATCCAGAAATCTGATCCTGTTGTTGCAGAAATCATTGCAAAGGTTAAGCAGCTTGAACATGAAGGCTATCAGTTTGAAGGTGCAGACGGAAGCTTTGAACTTTTGGTTCGCAAGCTCATCGGCAAGTACCAGCCATTCTTCAATTTGCATTACTATAAGGTTAGCGGTGAAAAGCCACTTGTTGAAGAAGGCCTCTATTCATTTGCACACCTTAAGGTTGATGTAGAAGGAAACACCCGTGTTGCAGCAGGTGAGGGTAAAGGTCAGATCAATGCCCTGGACGTTGCCTTGCGCCAGGCTCTTGAACCTTTCTATCCAGCAGTAAACAACATTCACCTTACAGACTATAAGGTTCGTGTTCTTGACGGAAAGAGTGCAACAGCCAGCCGCGTCCGCGTTCTCATTGAATCAACAGATGGAACCGACAGCTGGACAACAGTTGGCGTAAGCTGCGACTTGGTTGAAGCTTCATGGTTTGCCCTTGTGGATTCCTTTGAATACAAGCTTATCAAGGACCTTGAAAAAAGATTCAACAAATTGATGTAGGGGATTCCCTGCTGAATAACAGAAGGCTGCATTGCTTAGGCGTGCGGCCTTTTTTTAGCCCTTGCATATTTTCTTACACTTTAGTATTATTAAAGAAACTTAAGTATATATAAAACCCGTTTTTCCTGGTGAAATTGCGGGGAGTAGGAGAAATACAATGGAAAAGAAAATTGCACTTATTCCTGGTGACGGAATCGGTCCAGATGTTGTTGCAGAAGCAGTAAAGGTTCTCGACAAGGTAGCAGAAAAGTTCGGCCACAAGTGGTCTTATGACACAGTTACAGCAGGTGGATGCTCAATCGATAAATTCGGAAAGCCTCTCATTCAGGAAGAACTGGACAAGTGTCTTAAGAGCGATGCAGTTCTCCTTGGTGCCGTTGGTGGTCCAAAGTGGGACAACCTTGCTTCAGAACTCCGCCCAGAAAAGGCTCTCCTTGGTCTTCGCGGTGGAATGAAGGTATTTGCTAACCTTCGTCCAGCTGTTATGTTCAAGCAGCTTAAGGATGCATGTCCACTTAAGGATGAAATCGTAGGCGACGGTCTTGATATCCTCATCGTTCGCGAACTCATTTCCGGCATCTACTTTGGTGACCGCGGAACAGCAGCAGACGGAAAGAGCGCTTGGGATACAGAACGCTATACTTGGGAAGAAATCGAACGCATAGTTCGCATGGGATTTGAATTCGCACAGAAGAGACAGAAGAGACTTTGCGTTGTAGACAAGGCAAACATCCTCAACTCATCACAGCTCTGGCGCAAGGTTACAGAAACAATCAAGGGCGACTACCCAGATGTAACACTTTCATACCTCTACATCGACAACGCATCTATGCAGATGGTTCGCAATCCACGCCAGTTCGATGTTATCGCAACATCCAACATGTTCGGCGACATCCTTTCTGACGAAGCATCTCAGATCACAGGTTCAATCGGTATGCTGGCATCTGCTTCCCTTGGTGAATCAGGTCCTGGACTCTACGAACCAATCCACGGTTCAGCTCCAGACATCGCAGGCAAGGACCTTGCAAACCCATTGGCAACAATCCTTTCTGCTGCAATGCTCCTCCGCTACTCATTCGGTCTTGAAACAGAAGCAAAGGCAATCGAAGCTGCTGTTGAAAAGGTTCTTGACGAAGGATACCGCACAGGCGACATCGCTGGTAGCGAAAGAGATGCTGTAAGCGCAGCTGGCAAGCTCGTAGGCACAAAGGCTATGGGTCAGTTGGTAGTAGACAGACTGTAAATTGCAACTATCGTGATACAGATTTAACTTTCTGTTAAGGCCGTCCTTAGGTTCCATAGCTGAATCTTTGGACGGCTTTTTATTTTAACATAACTTAATTTTTTGTTTGTTTTATGACTTTTCCGTATTATAATTAGTACTATATGGCTGAAAATGGCATGAATATGGAAAATCATGAAAATTCCTCGGAATTTAGAAGGCTTGAGCGCCCGATTCAGATAGGTGATGAACTTATCGGAGTGTCCGGTGATCAGTATAAAAGGGCCATTGTTTCCGATGCCATTCTTGTTTTTGAATTCAACCTTACAAAAAACCTTCTCATAGGCAACCCTTTGCAGCGTTTCGGTGAAAGAATAGTGCGCCTAAGGCATGCCTTTGACCTTCCTGAAGAATGTTCATACGAAAAATTCCTTGAGTCGGTTGCATGGGACCTTGCAGATTCTGAGAAGGAAAAGTTCATGGCCAATATGGATGCCTCCTACCTTATGGATGCTTTCATTACGGGAAAGTATGAACTTTGGTTTGACATCAACAAGCCTAATTTTGAAGGCGAATCTTTCTGGACCCGCAACACCGTAATCCTTACCCAGGAAAAAGAATCCGGCGACATTTTGGGTCTTGCGGTCGTTAAGAACATAACCTCAAGCTACAAGCGCGAAGAAGAAAAAGTATATCAGCTTGAAATCATCAATGCCCTTTCAATAGATTACACCAATGTGTTCATGGTTAACCTGATGACAAACAGAATCAGGATTGTACGAATGAATGATGTTGCCGGTGCCTTCTACAGTGATGAACTGGGCGAACAGTATTATGATGATGCCCTTGAATTCTACATTGATGTTTCAGTTTATGCCGACGACCGGGACATGATGCGCATGGCATTTTCCCGCGACAATATTCTTCGTCAGCTGATCAAGCGCGAAACTTTCTATGTAAATTTCCGTTCAAACATCAATAACAAACTTCAGTACATGAAGCTTAAGGTTGTCCGCATCGGGGACATTAAGGAAACAGGAAATTTCCTTTTGGCCTTCATGAATGTTGACGATGAAATTGAACATGAAATGAAACAGAAGAAACTTTTGCAGGACACCCTTTCCATGGCGGAAAGTGCAAGTCATGCAAAGACCATGTTCCTTTCAAACATGTCCCATGACATCCGTACACCTATGAATGCAATCATAGGATTTACAACCCTTGCCCTGAATCACATTTCGGAACAGACGATGGTCAAGACTTATCTGGATAAAATCAAGTCTTCAAGCAATCATCTTCTTTCTTTAATCAACGATGTTCTGGATATGTCCCGCATTGAAAGCGGCAAGATGAAGATTAACAAAGGCGTTACCACAGTCGAGAAAATAGTCAGTGATGTTGATACGGTCATGCATTCTCAGATTCAGATCAAGCATCTTGAATACAGCCTCATCAAGCGCGGCAATTTGACTCGTCCTGTAAAGATTGACGGCTTAAGATTGAATCAGGTGCTCATAAACATTGTTGGTAATGCAGTCAAGTACACTCCTGAATACGGTAAGGTTCAGTTCATGATTACTGAAATGCCTTCCATTTCTGACGGTACATCGTCATACCAGTTCCGCATAAAAGACAACGGCATCGGTATGTCAAAGAAATTCCTTGAAAAACTATTTACGCCTTTCGAACGCGAAGAAAACAAGAGCATTGCAAAAATCCAGGGAACAGGTCTTGGACTTGCAATTACAAAGAGCCTTGTTGATATTATGGACGGTTCCATTTTCGTTAAGTCTGAAGAAGGCAAGGGCAGTGAATTCCTTGTTTGCTTCGACTTTGAAAATGCAAAGGAAGGGGAAGTTTCGGTAGAAGAAAAGAAGGAAAATGTATACGAGACTTCCGTAATCGAATCTTTCAAGGGAACTAGAATCCTTCTTGTTGAAGACAATGAACTTAACCGTGAAATTGCGACTGAACTTTTGAAATCTGTCGGTTTCATTTTGGATGAAGCTGAAAATGGAAGCCAGGCTGTTCAGATGGTAAACGATTCCCCTGCAGGTTATTACAAGGTAATCCTTATGGACGTAATGATGCCTGTGATGAATGGTTATGAGTCAACCAAGAAAATCCGTTCCCTTGAAGACAAGTCTAAGGCAAATGTTCCTATCATTGCAATGACAGCCAATGCCTTTGAAGAAGACAAGAACCAGGCCATTGAATGCGGTATGGACAAGTTTGTATCCAAACCTTTTGACATTAACGATCTTCTTGTTAAGCTTAAGGAAATGATTGATATGAAGGTTCATTCACCTAGGTCGTGAGAGTGATTGAGTTACTGAACTGGAATTCCCGTGTACCCTTTGTTATAAAAAAAGCATGCTGAATGGTCAGCATGCTTTTTTTGTGCAGTACAAATCAGTTTTCCTTTATTTTTAGGAGGTAGTCCTCCATTTGAATCGGCTTACTGTAATAGAACCCCTGAATCTTGTCGCAGCCTGCATTCCTTAAAAAATCAACCTGTTCCTTTGTTTCTGCCCCTTCCGCTATGCAGCAAAAGCCCATCATTTTTGAAAGCCAGATTATTTCCTTGAGGAGTATGCATTCCTTTGAGGTTTCTGATGATGTAAGTATTGAGTCTACAAAG
>JAUNCR010000006.1 GCA_030526505.1 Spirochaetales bacterium | reverse complement strand
TGAAGTAATGAGGGTGCGGCTTGGTAAAAATCTGAGCAAGTGCGTGTTCATCATTCTTCTGTTTCATCTTGTGCAGTCCTTTTTGTTCAGCCTGACCATGTCACCTGTAATGGCAGGCGGAACAAATGGATTGAGCTTTTCAACCTTTGCCTTGTCTGCTGTAAGTACGGATTTTGTATTCTTCTTTTCCTTTCAGTTTCTGTACGGAATCCTTTCCTTTTTTACGAAAGTGATTCTTGCAAGAAAAGATGTCATGGGCGTTTTTTCTTCAGGATTAAGGGACCGGACTAGAAGGGCTCATTTTGTTTCTGTAGTTTTCACCGTCATAATGATTGTTGCTGCAGTCATTGCATCTGCAGTGATTTTCTTCCACAAGCAGGACATCCTTGATCTTGTTGCAGAAGTCTTTCTGGATCCGTCTGCAGAAAAAGAAAATGTTGCATTTGCAAGCACAGTTGGGCTTGCTGCCGTATTCTGCGCCGTTTTCTTCGGATGCGGAATGTTTCTTTCCATTCCATTCCTGTTTTCCTGGAACATACTCTTTGACGACAAGAAGATTTCTGCACCAAAGGCAATGGGTAAAAGTTTTTCACTGATGATCGGAAAATATTTCCATTTCATCGGTTTTGTAATCTATGCCTGCTTGAAGAACATTGTCTTCATCATCATATTCTTTGGAATCAACACCATGCTTTCTGCAAGGAATTCAATCATCTCGAATTTCTTTTCCATGCTCATTGGTTTCCTTGCATTTACACAGGAATATACGATTGTTGCAAAGGCTTATGCCAGCATTCCCGTTTACTACTATTCGCTTCTAAGTGAAAACGGAATGATTCAGGCTGATAAAAAAGAAAATGAAAGTACTGCTCAATAATCCTGTAAACGAAATAAACATAAAAGGTTCTCGTTTCATTGCCGAAGTTTTTACAGTAACGACACAGGCAGAAGCCAGGGAAAAACTACACGAGCAGAAAATCAAATACAGCGATGCAACTCATGTATGCCATTGCTTTATCAGCGGTCTAAAGGCAGAAGCCTGCGGCATGAGCGATGATGGCGAGCCTTCCGGAACAGCAGGCCGTCCCATGCTGGATGTGCTGAAGGGCAGTGGAATCACAAACATTCTTGTTACTGTTACCCGTTACTTTGGCGGAACCCTTCTTGGAACCGGCGGTCTGGTAAAGGCTTACGGGGACAGCGTAAAGGAAGTCCTTGCACTCTGCGAAACTGAAGAATACATTGAGCGCAGCGAATTCTCATTTGAGTGCGACTGGGGAATCTACGAAACCATAAAAAGAAAAATCGAAGTTTTTCATATAAGCGACATGACCGAAGAATTTGCAACCGGCGTAAAGCTCAGCGGTAAAATCCATGCTTCAGAATATGAAGAACTTAAAGAAATGATAAAAAATCTGAGCAAAGGGAAAATCACATGCATTTAATATTTATTCGTCACGCTGACCCAGACTATTCCATTGATTCAGTGACCGAGAAGGGAAAGAGGGAACTTGAACTTCTGGCAGACAGGCTTGCAGGATTCAATGCAACTGAATTCTATGTTTCTCCTATGGGAAGGGCACAGAAAACAGCAGAGGCATGCCTTTCAAAAATAAATGTGGACATGACAAAGCCTCCTGTTCCTGTAACGACACTTCCCTGGCTTCGTGAATTTTCCTACGACTGCATTGATCCTAAAACCAAGAAAAAAAGAATCTGCTGGGACATCATGCCCCATGATTATTATGAAGAAAAAAAATACCGTAGCGACAAAAACTGGTTCAAGACAAAACTGATGAAAAGCGGGGACATAGAGGGCCATTACAGGGAAGTTTGCAATGGCATTGATGAAATCCTTGCTTCCTGGGATTACAACCGGCTTAGGGATGACATTCCGATCTACAACTGCTTTCCAAACCTTACTCCGGAAGAAGCAAAAATAGACACTCACCTGGACCAATTTCAGAAAGACCTTGATCCAAAGAAAATCGTTTTCGTATGCCATCTGGGGGTTATGTTTGCAATCATCAGCCACCTGACTGGAATGAGTCCTGCCCAGCTCTGGCAGGGGTTCTTTGTTGCCCCTTCATCAATAACAGTTCTTGGAGCAGAAGAAAGGGTGCCTGGAGAAGTTGTCTGGCGCGTTCAGAGAATGGGGGATGTAAAGCATCTTGAAAGCAATGGCGAGCATGCTTCGGCTTCGGGATACTTTGGAAATTATCTTGAAATATAAAGAAAAGGCTGTCATTTCTGACAGCCTTTTCTTTTTAGTAGATGTCCAGCTTGTAGTGGATCAGCGTTGAGTTTTCCTGAATGTTTACCAGGGTGATTGTAAGGGTGCTCTGCCCCTTTGTAAGCTGAACCTTTGCAAGAAGCTGTTTTTCTTCATCAGGGTAAATGTCCTGTGTCGAATAGTGTCCGTTTCCTGTAAGTCCGAGCTTTCCGTTGTTTTCCTTGATTGTGTCGTAAACGATGGTTTCTGCTGTTTCTCCGTTTACGGCAACTATTGTCTTGTATGGAACAACCTTTGACTGTCTTGTCTTGTATACAAAGTAAGTTCCCGCTGCAATTCTTTTTTCCGTATTGATGTTGCGGAAATTGCCGTTCTTGTCCATAAGGTAAACTGAACCTGCTTCAAGGTGAGGTTCCTTTACGACACGAGGCATGAGGATTTTTGGGTTTACGGATGCAAGGTTCTTTTTGTCGAACACCTTGAATTCAAGGCCGTTGCTGCTTTCCTGCCATCCGGAATTGCCGCTTGTTGCAATCTTCCCGTATGCCTTGATCCTTTCTGTTTCGCCAAGGGTTTCGTGAAGGCTGTTGGAATTAAGGTTGCCGTATACTGTTGAAAGTCCGTCGCTGTGGGAAATTATTGCTGCAGTTCCAAGAGAGGATTCAAACCATCCGAAGGCTTCAGACTGATCGTCGATTACTGCAATTACAATTCCGTCGTCTGAAGAACGGACTACAGCATCTTCCTTGTAGATTACGGAAGAACTGAGGGTGCCGCCCCTAAGCTGTCCAAATCCGGAGGCAACTGTATCTGGAGTAGTTTCTGCCAAAGGCCAGTCGAAGGCGTTTGCCAATGAGACTGCTGAAAGAGCAAGGATTGCTGCAAGTACATTCTTTTTCATTTTTACTTCCTTGAGATGGAGATGCGTGAAATCTTGTTGTCGCGTCCAATGAAAAGGGAATTGCCCTTTGTCTGTATGAAAGAACTTTCACCTTTGAAACTGAAGTTTGCCATCTGGTGAGTGTTTTTTTCAAGAACCGTTACAGTGAACACCGAGTTGTCGTGGCTCAATACGAAAACAAGTTCGTCATTGTCCGAAAATTCAATCTGAAGGATTTTTCCGCTGATGGGAATCTTCTTTGTTGTTGAATTGAAAAGGTTTACGATTCCAAGTCCGCCCTTAAAGTTATAGTAAACAAAGTCGGAATTTCTCGTGAACTTTACCAGTGTCTGCCTGTTGAGCTGGCTGCCAAGATATTCATGGAAAATTATTCTTGAGTGTCCTGCATTTCTTTCTGCAACAACAAACCTCTGGTTGCTCTGTCCTGAAACGCAGGCAATGATGTTTCCGTCTTCGGAAATGTCTGCACCAAGTATTACCTCGATGTCGCTTCCGCCAGGATTGAATTTCTGGCTGATTTTGCCTTCCCTGTCAAAGCTGATGATTGAACCGTCGGCATAGCCTGCAACTGTTCCACCCTGGCTTGAAGAAAAGGCTGTGATTGGGGAATAGTTTTCATAAGTCCACTGGCGTTTTCCTTCTGCATCAAGTTTTGAAAAGGAAGTTCCGCCCGGAAGCATTACATAAATCCTGTCTTCGTCAATGAAAGGAAAACCTGTTTCTGAAATCTCACCGGCTTTTGTTCCGTCAGGAAGGAAAAATTCGGTGTTTGTGTTGTCCTGAAGGTAAGTGCAGTACCATTTGCGTGAAATGGCAGACTTGAAAGGGAAATCGATGCAGCTGTCGATTTTTCCCTCTTCAGTGAAATAACCTATGTTGTTGCTAAGTCTGTATGGGATGCGCTTGTCCCCTGGCGCTGCCTTCTGGATGTGGTGGATGTCTTCGGTCCACTCAGGAGTGAAATGAATTTCAGTTCCATTTGGGCGCATTGCAAAAATTATGTATAGTATGCAGAAAATCGTTACGGATGGGATTAAATAGTTTCTTTTTTTCTTATTAAAATTCATTCCACCATTTTATAGAAAAACATTACAAATTGCAATTTTGCCCCTTTGCAAGCATTTTGCAAATAGACTATGTGAAAAATAAAGAGTTCCAATTATTGACGGGTGGGACGCAGGGAAGAAGGGGAAGGAGGGACCCGCCAATTTTAGTTTCTTCTTTATTTTTCACATGCTTTTATTATTCGTTGCTTTCTGTTATAATATGGCAAAATTTTTTATCGCTACAAGCCAATAGCGAAAAGGAGAAATAAAATGGCAGAAAAAACTGTTGATCATTCATGCACTTTGGACAAAATCATCTCATTGTGCAAACGCCGCGGATTTGTATATCAGGCATCGGAAATTTATGGCGGTCAGGCAGGAGCATGGGATTACGGTCCTTTGGGTGTAGAATTCAAGAGAAACATTCAGAACGAATGGTGGCATTACATGACACAGCTTCATGATGATGTTGTTGGACTTGATTCCGCAATTTTCCAGCACCACACAACATGGAAGGCTTCAGGCCACGCAGATCACTTCTCTGATCCAATGATTGACTGTCTCGAATGTCAGGCTCGTCACCGTGCAGACAAAATGATCGAAGACTTCGTTGCTGCAAACCCAGAAAAGAATCCTGGAAAGCCAGTTGATACAATGACACACGAAGAAATGGAAACTTTCATCAAGTCAAACATCAACTGCCCGGTTTGTGGAAGCAAGGAAAAGAAATATACAGCAGTTCGCGAATTCAACCTTATGTTCAAGACATACCAGGGCCCAATCGCTGATGAATCGCACCTCATTTACCTTCGCCCAGAAACATGTCAGGGTATCTTCACAGACTTCAAGAGCATCGTTCAGTCTAACCGCATGAAGATTCCTTTCGGTGTTGCTCAGGTTGGTAAGTCGTTCCGCAACGAAATCATCTTCAAGAACTTCATTTTCCGTACAGCAGAATTCGAACAGATGGAAATGGAATATTTCTGTAAGCCAGGTACAGAAGACGAAACATTCGAACGCTGGAGAAAGGACCGCTGGGCATTCTACCTCAAGTACGGTATTCCAGAAGCACAGCTCAAGTGGCACCACCACGACAAGCTTGCCCACTATGCTAAGGACGCTTACGACATCACATACAACTTCCCAATCGGCTTTGAAGAAATCGAAGGTATCCACTCAAGAACTGACTTCGACCTTTCACAGCACCAGGAATACTCAAAGAAGGACATGGCATACATCGACCAGGAAGATGGAAACAAGAAGTACATTCCTTATGTAGTTGAAACATCTGCAGGTCTTAACCGCAACTTCCTCATGTTCCTCTGTGAAGCATACGAAGAACAGAACGTGGCAGAAGCCGGACAGCCAGAAGACTACAGAACAGTTCTCCACCTCCATCCAAAGTTGGCACCTATCACAGTTGCAGTTCTCCCATTGATGAAGAAGGACGGACTTGCTGAAAAGGCAAAGGAAATCCAGAACATGCTCAAGGAAGATTTCGTTACTGACTACGATCAGAGCGGAACTGTTGGTAAGCGCTACCGCCGTCAGGATGAAGTTGGTACTCCATTCTGCGTAACAGTAGACTACGATACACTCGACAGCAACAGCGCAGACTTCAACACAGTTACAGTTCGCAACCGTGACACAATGGCACAGGAACGCGTTAAGCTTGATGAACTTACCGGTTACATCTTCAACCAGATTAAGAACTACAAGCCTGTAGCACGCAGCTAATAAAAAATAGGGTTTGCATTGCCTTGTGTGATGCAGACCCTTGTATTTATCGGGATAACACCTATGGAATTCATTTCACTTGGAAAATCAAATCTTCTCGTCAGCAAAAACTCCTTTGGGGCAATGAGCCTTGACTGTAAGGAAATCGAAGCTTTCGGAGAAGATGCTGATGAAAAGGCCTGTGCCATCGTTCACCATGCCTATTCAGGCGGAATGAATTTTTTTGATACTTCCCATTCCAAACTTGTATGTGAGAAACGCCTTGGCTCTGCACTTCACGGAATCAGGCACAATGTAATTCTTTCAACAAAAACTTCAGGGCAGACAGCGGCAGAAATCAGACGAGACCTTAACGACAGCCTTTTTGCCCTTGAAACCGATTACATCGATCTTTATCAGATTGAAGATCCTCTCGTTGTTCCAAAGAAAGACGGAAGCGACGGCCTCTACAATGAAATGCTTACCCTTAAGGACAAGGGGATAATTCGTCACATTGGAATTGCCACTGAAAATTATGATCTTGTTAGGGATGCAATTGAATGCGGATTGTATGAAACCGTTCAGTTTCCTTTCAGCATGATTTCTCCGGAAGAGGTTGTAGAACTTGTTACTCTTTGTGAAAAGAAAGATGTGGGTTGCATTGCCATGCAGCCGCTTAACGGTGGAATCGTAAATAACATTCCTCTCGCTTTCGGATTTTTCCAGCAGTACGAAAATGTAGTTCCTGTTTGGGGGGCACATACTGACGAAGAGCTTCAGCAGATCCTTTACTTCAATAACCATCCGCCAGTAATCGATGAAGAATTTAAAAAAGAGGTGGAAGATATCCGCCTCTTCTTCAATTGATTTCTAATTTTTAACTTGAAAAATAATTCTTGCTGGTCTCACCAAGAGCATCCATCAAATCTTTTGTTTCCTGTTCAGTCATTACGCGAACAATCCTAAGCATTGCATCGTCTGTCTGAACCATTTTTGCAGAACCATCTTTGTTAACGCCGCCTACAATCTTTACGATTGGATTCTTTGGACTTGAAGGAGAAACATCAACAACCTGTCCGACCTTTCCGTTTGCAAGGTAAACATAGGCACCGATAGGGTAGAGGGAAACGCTGTAGAGCAAAGCCTTTACGACAGTATCATCATAAAGGTGGTTTGAGTTCTTGAGCATTTCAATCATGCCTTCGTAAGTTGTTCTTGCTTCCTTGAAGTGGCGAGGTGCAGTGATTGCTTCGTAAGAGCATGCAACTGCAATAATCTTTGCATAGGTTGAAATTGATGCTCCCGAAAGCTTTCTTGGATATCCGGTACCGGTCTCGCGCTCGTGGTGGTCAAGAACACCAAGCTGAATTGTAAGCGGGAATCCTGCCTGCTTAACGATGTTGTATCCAACAACTGTATGTGTAGCCATCTGTGCCTTTTCTGAAGGTGTAAGAGGCTTGTCGTTCATGTAAAGCTGAGGTGGAAGTCGAATCTGTCCAATCTCGTGAAGGATGCTTGCAACTGCAAGTTCGATGAGCTTTTCATAAGGCATATTCAGCTGCATTCCAATTACGATTGCAAGGACTGCAGTTCTCATGCTGTGGCTTATGAGGAAGTTCTTGTTGCGTGCTTCATAGCTAGGAGAAATTCTAAGGATGAATTTCTTTGTTTCGCGAACGAAGTTACAGAGTTCAAGGGCTTTTCCGTTAAGCTCAGTATCTGAAATTTCCTTGTGGGTTGCATAGTGGGTATATACATGGTTGATGTAGTCCATGAACTTTTCGTAAGTCTTCTGGGCTGATTCCATGTACTTTGTATCTTCTTCTTCAGAAATAGGACCGTCGCCCCTCATTCCGACAGAGAACTTCAATGCTTCGTCTGCACCCTGTGGATCATGAGTTGAAAGGTATGCGGAAAGGGAAGTCTGTGCCCTTGTTGTTGTGTTTGAGAAACTCTTGCTTACGATTGGTTCCGGCTTTGAAACCGAATCGTCAAAGGCTGAAATGTCTACGGATTCTGAAGTTTTAAATTTATCAGGAATGTTTTCATTTGAAGTGGTGTCTGAGTCTGCACCGAATTCTGAAATGTCTACTGATTCTGTTTCTTCAAGGGAAATTTTTGCTGTTGCAGAAGGTGCCTTTGGAGCTGCTGTTGGAGTAACTGTCAATTCTTCTTCAACCTGAACTTCCTTAAATCCCCATTTTGCAAGGTTAACAAGCTGACCCTTTGTGATTGGGCATGGAGGAACGGTAATGAGGAACATTTTGTCTAATGTTACTGGACTTTTGAAGCGCTTATCAGGTTTTATGTCTGCAATTTTAATGTTACTCATAATATCTTTTTTCCCTTATGTATTTTCGGCAGAAAATTTGAAAATGATTACTCAAAGTTTAAGTCTTAAGGAAAAAATGAGGTGGCAGGTTTAAAAAAATGAAAAGGTCAAAGCCTAAAACTTCTTTGACCTTTCCTCATGGAGATTTTATAAAGCAAACTAAAGTTGCATACTATGATCAAATCTTCCGTTACACAGGCGTCTGGATGTCTTTTCTTTCGAAAAAGAACCGTCTGTACAACTCTCTATCACAGCACGCTTTTATTATCGGACGGATAACTTAAAACCTTGAGAAGAATTTTTTAAATAGTTTTACGGAAGAAAGAAGCTGTGTGTATATGAGTTTTGAATATTGGATAGGGTAGATTGTCTTTTCCCATTCAGATGTATTGGGAATTTCCGAGGCAATTTTTTCAAGCTGGCGTTTTGTGGGGAAAACCAGGGATGCGGCATCCTTTGCCTTTGATTTCATGATGAGGTTGTCTATTTCATTCAGGCGGGCTAGGGACTGGGACATCTTTGTTCTGTCCTGAATTGCCCTTGTTGCGGATTCTATTCCTTTTTTTGCAATTGATTCAAGTTCATCAAGGTTGTCTGCAAACTGTTTCTTGATGCCTTCAAATTCAGCTTTTGAAATTGAAGAACTTTTGCCGTTGGATTCCGCTTCGTTCATGAAGGCTGATTTTTTATCCTGTATTTCGCCCAGACTGAGGAATTCCTGCAGGCTGAAGGGTTCGATGCCTTTGATGGCAAGGCTTTCCGGCGTAAGGGAATAGGTGTCTGTTCCAACGGTTTTTGCATTGGTGCACTGGGTTTCAAACCACCATGAAAAAAGGGACATCCTCTTGTCCGTCAGAATTGGGTTGCCGTTGTAATCCTTTGCAATTGAAGGGCATGCGCTGAACAGAGTTGAAATGTTAGCGCTTTCTGCATTGCCTGTCCTTGTACTTGCACCGTGGGCCTTTTCTTCAAACCTTGAACCGCGTATATGGGTTTCCTTTCCTGGGAATCCAAGGTCCATGCCAGCCATGAATATTTTTGTTGATCCGCAAAGGCGTGCAAAATCCCATGCGCTGGTTGTAACGCTGCCGCCAGCCGCAAGTTTTCCCTTATCCTCCGTTTTGCCTTCAAAAAACTGGCCGATTGGGAACATGGAAGAATATAAAACTGTTTCCTTGCATTTAAACCTGAGTACGGAAGGATAGGCTGCAATTTCCGTTATGAGAATGGAAGAAGGCGATGAAAGGAATTCCAGATGCAGGGAAGCATAGTACTGTGGATCCGTAAGGATTATGAAATCCGGTTCAACCTTTTGCTTAAGGCAGGCGTGAAGGGCTGTGTCCACGCAGACTATCATGGAGCGCTTCTTGATTTCTGCAAGATGAGGAAGAATTTTCTGAAGGCTTGGTCCCGCTGCAAGAATTACAAAGGGAATGTCCTTCCCAAGACCTGCATATTTTTTTACCCCGTCAAAAAGGTTCAGGTAATCCAGATTTCTGCAACTGTTGTTGAGCCAAAGCTTTGCAAACTTTTCCAGAGTGTTTGTGTTTATTTCTTCTTTCTGTGAATTCTGAATGAGGGCGTTTTCAATGGCCTGAAAATAAGCTTCGTTGTGTGCAGCCTGAGCCTTTGATTTGAAGACTTTTGTAGCATCTGTCTTGCATTTTGAAATTACTGATGCAACTTCTTCAACATTTGCTTCAAGGATGAGGATAATTTTCTGGTGCCTGAAAATCGGAGTCCAGTCAATGGCATTGAGTGCCGAAAAAAATCTTTTTGAATCCTTTTCGATGAGGATGATGGTTGCCTGAGGATTTTTCTTTGCAAGGGCAACAGGACCGTATCCAAGACCAAAACCAAGAAAGACTGCATTCTCATGTTTTGAAGGATCAAAGGATTCTACAAGGGTATCGGCTTCCCTTTCTGGGTTGTATTTGGAATGGAGCATAAGGCTACCGGACTTTGCCGTCATGGAACCGTTTTTTGCTTCTTCAAGAATTAAATCTGGGCTTGGTTCTGAAGTAAGGTTTGCTGCAAGGGCGGGAAACCTTTCCTTGAACAGATTGAGGTTACTATTCCAAAAAGAGTTCAATGGTCATGTTCTCCGTTACTGGTGTACCAGGTTCAGGATTCTGGTCAACAACCCATCCTTCGCCATCAATCATAATCTTGATGTCTGTTCTGTCCAGGAGTGGAAGGAGGTCCCTTTTTGAGCGTCCCTTAAAGTCAGGAACGAGTTTTGATATTTTAAGAGGCTTGATTTCATTCAGCGAGAATTTTCCTGAGTGTTCAAGGCTTGCTGCATTTTCTCGGTTGATTCCAAGATGGTCGATGATTTCGTCTGCTGCGTCTGCAATTACAGGCGCAACAATGCGTCCTGCATAGGTTTCACCCTTTGCCTTCTGAAGGACAATGTAGAGTATGATCTGAGGATTGTTTACAGGGAATATGGCCATACAGTTAGAAAGGAAGTCCGTGTGGCTGTAACCGCCGTGTACAGGATCTGCCATCTGTGCTGTACCTGTCTTAACGCCAATGGAAATGTCGCGGAGGGAGGCCTTCGTACCTGTACCGCTCTGTGCCGTTGTTTCCATACAGCTCAAAAGGTATTCTGCTGTTGAACTTCTGAGGACTCTGTTGCCGTATGTCGGTTCGTGCTGGTATTTTACATTTCCGTCAATGTCAGTAATGCGCTGGATGAATGTAGGTTTTATGAGGACACCCTTGTTTGCAAGAACTGAAGCGGCCTGAACCATCTGCAGTGCGCTTACGCTGATTTCCTGACCGATGGACATGGTTGGCTTACTTCGGGCAGACCAGTATTTGTCATTCTGATTTTTTACGGAACCCCTTGTCTCTGAAGGAAGTTCTACTCCCGTTCGTTCACCGAATCCAAAAAGCCTGATGTAGGAAAGGAAATCGTCGGTTGAGATTTTTTCACTCATCTGTGAAAGGGCGTCGTTGCAGGAATACTTGAGGGCAGTTCTTGCGTTGAGCCATCCATGGTGTTCAAGACAGGTGATCTTTATTGTTTCGCCAAGATTAGTTTTTCTCTTGTAGATTCCGTCGCAAAGGAAGCTGTCATCAGGAGTGATGGATTCTGCATTGAGGAAAGAAGCCACGGAGAAGATTTTGAAAACGCTACCCGGTTCGTATGCCGTGATTGAAGGTCTATCAGTTTTTTCAGAAGTAGAGGCAGAACCGTATTCGTTCAGGTTTGCTGAAGGAAGGCTGATGTAGGAAAGTATTTCACCGTTTGTTGCATCCGATGCAATGAGCATGATGCTTTCAGCCTGTGTGGAATTAAGGGCGTCCAGCGCAATTTTCTGAAGCTTGTACTGAAGTCCTGCATCAATGGTAAGGTAAACATTGTCACCGTGAATTGTTCCGGAAGAAGTAACATCAGGTTCCGGGGAAAGTATCGACTGCTGTGAGTATTCGATTCCGCTCAAGCCGACACCGTCATCACCCATGTAGCCGATAAGCTGGCTTGCAAGGTTGTTTTCCGGATAAATGCGTCCAGGAATCTTGTCGAAGCGGGTAAAGTTTGAATATCCGTTCTGCCTGACAATTTTAACAAGCTCATCATACTGGTCCTGAGAGATTTTCTTTCTGAGGTAGATGAAACTTGATTTTCTGTTTGATTCGATTTTTTCCTGAATCTCGTTGATGCTGCAGCCAAGAATTGGAGCAACATTGGCAGCAAATTCTTCAGGGGATTTAATGAGTTTTGGAGTGACGACAAAGTGATAGAAGTTTGTCTGAACGGCAAGTGGCTTACCGTTTCTGTCCACGATGGAACCTCTTTCCACTGTAGCAGTTGAAGGCGTGAATTTTTTCTGAGGGCCAAAGGCAAGCACTGTAAATTTCCAGGTTACGAGGGCAGTAAGCAAACCGAGACCTGAGAGAGTTAAAATAAAGCCTGCTTTCTTGAAATTAGAATTCATCTGCCCCTGATCCTACCCAAAATATTCCTTCGGGGAACAAAACCATAAGTTCTTGAATCAATAGAATTTGAGTGGTTGTCTCCGATGACAAGAACAGTTCCCTCCGGTACGAATCTTGTTTCCTTTAGAAGATTGTATTGTAATTCCGTCAGCGGGTACTCTTTGTCCTTTATTCTCAAAGTATAACTCGATTCAGTTGAATATTCTAGTAGAGTGTTTTCCACGGCTGCACAGCGTTTTACCACATGCCTGCCATTGTAAAGAAAAACAATGATCTCGTTTTCTTCAGGCTGATTCCAGGAGAACATAAGGCTGCTTCCAAAAGGTTTTGCAAGACCATAAGCCAGCCGGTTCACCAGGATTTTCTGACCGTCTTTTAAAGTGGGTTCCATTGAACTTCCGCTTACAACCAGAATGTCCAGAATGAATATTTTAACAAGAATACCTATACAAATGCCGATTAAAAGGGATTTTGCGTATCCTGCCGCCTTGTTTTTTTCCATATATAATACATCGTCAATAATGTCTAATATCGGATGTTTTTTTTGACGATAATCAAAATATGGAAGTTATCGATTGTTTTGAAGCAAGCAGCAGACCAAGAAAAGCAAAGAGAGTAAGGGCAGGTGCAGTAACAGCAGGGCGCAATGGATTTTCAATGGGAATGCCTTCTGTTTTCACGGATTCCTTTTCCCTCCATTCCGCATGGGAAAGATTCTGCGGAAGAGTTTCCCTTTCATGCGTACGCATCAGGCAGAATGCAAAGTTCCTCCTTGTAATTCCAGCAGTTGCAGTTTTCTGTGCAATTCCATACGGAATGTCAAAACTCATAAACTATAAGGAAAGTTTCTTCCATAAAATCGACATGTCGGCTTCTCTTTCGGCTGAAAGCAATATTGTTGAAGGCGCCATGTCTGAATTTGCTTTTGGACAGACAAGCTACTACGACAGCGAAGGAAACATCTTTACAGAAGACAGCGTGAAGGTTATTTCTTCTGCAAATGCAATGAAAGAAGCGGTTTCTTTCCAGAACTATACGGTAAAGCAGGGGGATACCATCAGCGGTATCTGCCACAAGTTTGGCCTTTCCAACATCTCTACTTTGATTGCAGTAAACAAAATCGGAAATGTTCGTTCAGTTTACTCAGGTCAGAAACTTAAGGTTCCTTCTGTGGACGGACTTATTCATACTGTTGCAAGAAACGAAAGCATCGGTTCAATTTCAAAGAAATACGGTGCATCGGTAACAGACATCCTTGATACAAACGATCTTTCATCAGAAGTTTTGAAAGAAGGAATGGAACTTTTCATTCCAGGTGCAAGGCTTGATTCAAATACACTTCAGAGGGCAATGGGAGAAATCTTTACAAATCCTCTCAAGGCAAAGTACAGAATCACTTCAAGATTCGGTTACAGGCTTGATCCAATCACTGGAGTTGCTTCCACACACAAGGGAATCGACATGGCATGCCCAACAGGAACTCCAATCTATGCCTGCAGAAGCGGAAGGGTATTGAAGTCTGCATTCTCTTCTTTGTACGGAAATTACATAGTTGTTGAACACATTGACGGATACCAGACCCTTTATGCACACATGAGCAAGAGCCTTGTAAAAAAAGGCGACAGGGTTTCTCAGGGTGCAAGAATCGGTCTTGTAGGAAGCACAGGATATTCAACAGGCCCTCACCTCCATCTTACCGTTTATAAAAACTACAAGCCTGTTGATCCGCTTACAGTAATTAAATAGAGGAAAGTAGAATATGAAGAAAACAAATCTGCTTAACTATCTTCTTGGAACAATAATCCTGGTTTCGGCATCAAGTGTTTATGCCGGCGTGAAACTCGATGACATTGATGTTGCCTCCGATGACAGGCTTCTTTTTACAGCCGAACAGAAAGTTCCCGGCGTTGCTGAATACAAGAGCCTTTACTGCACGAAACTTGGCGATGAAAAAATCACTTCAGTTCCAGTTCTCCTTACCTGCTTTCCAGAAAGACTTGAACTTCTTGATGAAGGAAAGATTCTTCAGGTTAGGAACAGAGATGGACTTTCAAGATACAGTACTGAAGAAGGAAAGATAACAAGAGTTACCGAAGGAAACCGTGGAAAGAACCTCCGTACTTTCCCTGTAGCGGCAAGTTCTGACGGAAAATGGTACTGCACTGTTGAGCCTGTGAAAAAGGCTTCCGGTAATCTTGTCCTTGTAAATTCAAAGACTCTTTTGCAGAAGGTTCTGGTTGAAAATGTGGACCTGGACTATTCTTCGGTAAAAGTTAAATGGGCTCCGGACGGAAAAGCCCTCCTTTACGAAAACAACAATGCAGTTTATTTTGCAACTCCTGATGCAGTGGTAAAAAACCTTCAGGTTAATGAAAACTTCAGGAAAATAGGCGAAGGTTCCATTGATAGCGTTCAGTGGACACAGTCAAAGAAAATCATCTACCTTAAGGATGATGTAGTATACAGCATTGATCAGAATGAACTTTATACACGAGGACTTTATTCTTCCCTTGTTGGAAACGGAAAAATCATTGCACGCCTTCCAATAGAATTCAATTGCCTTACAGACAAGTTCTGGTGCAATGGAACCGGAAGCAGAATGGCAGTCATTTCAAGAGGAAATATTCTGTCACTCTATTCTGTTGGAGCAGAAGAAAAAAATGTTCATGCTAAAATAGATTTGATCAGTCCCCTTACGGAAGTTGCAGGAACATCACTTGGCTACGAAATGTTCTGGACAGCCGACGGAAAGGCTCTCCTCTGGAATGAAAGCCTGAATTACTCAAGCATTGAAAAAGTCGGAACAATGTATTCCGTTGAAAACAACATGTCTGTATTGGTGAAGGCAAGCAGATCGATTGCTCCTGTTCTGTCTCCTGACTGCAGGAAGATTGCCTATACTGACAGCGGCGTACTTAAAATCTTCGACCTTGCACTCATGTCTGAGACAGCCTCCTACGACAGGGAAACTGTAGTTTCAGTTGCATGGGCAGGAAGAAATGCGCTTTATGTTGGCGGAAAGAATACGGTAAGCCTTTTCAATTGCGTTTCTAAAGAATCCAGCATACTTTTCCTTTCTTCCGTAGACAGGGCATACTGGAACGCGGGATTCATCGTTACAAAAATTTCAGAAGGAAAGGGATTCTATTGCTATGATGCAGAAAAGAACATATGGGTACCATACAGAATCCCAGATGTAGAATTGAATGCAAGGGATAAGAACGGAAGATATCGTGCTTATGTTGGAAAAGCAACAAATGCAAAATATGAAAATACAATTTTCGTACGCTGCCTTTCCGGCAAAACCTTTACCTATTCAGTATTCCCGGATGCAATGAAGGATTCGGAAAACGGAAAGAAGGTAGCTCTTGCTCTGGATGCAATGGAAAATGCCGAGGGGCTTGGAAAGGTGCTTCAGGTTCTTTCTGAATACGGAATCAAGGGAACTTTCTTTGTAAACGGTGAATTCATCAGGCGCTATCCAGAAAAGGCAAAGCTTATTGCAAATTCAGGAAATGACTGCGGTTCACTTTTCTATACTGCAGCCGATCTTGTGGAAAACAATTTTGTAATTGACGGAAGTTTCATTACCCGTGGTCTTGCCCGCAATGAAGACGAATTCTTTGCAGTGACAAAAAAAGAACTTTCGCTTTTGTGGCATGCACCTTACTATCATGACACGGAACTTATCAGGACTTCAGGTAATTCTGCAGGCTATGAATATGTTTCTGCATTTTCAAAGTTCAGCGACAGGACTACCTATGAAAGGTCAAATGAAAAGGGCGAAGAATACAAGTCGGCATCAGAAATCATCAATGGCCTTGTAGAAGAACTTGAAGAGGGTATGGTGGTTCCTGTATGCGTTGGAAAAGCAAATGGAACAAGAAAAGACTATGTGCATGAAAAACTAGATCTTCTTATTGCTGCAATTCTTGAAAGCGGCTATGAAATTACGGATGTGCGCGGATTAAAATAATCCTGCAGTCCTGTATGTGATTTTTCCCCATAAACGGCCAAAGATGTTCTTTCTTTGGCTTTTTCTGTCTGCAACGAGTGAGATTGTCCTAAGGTTCTTTCCTTCCAGACTGTAGGTGATTGTTCCGAGTTCCTGTCCGCATTCAATTCTTCCGTAAAGATAGTTTGGAATGTTTGCCGTAACATGAATCTTTGAAGCGGCATCTTCCGGTGAAGTTCCTGCAATGAAGGGAACGGAAAAACTTTCGTTTTCTGCCGGAACAAGCCTGATGCTTTTTTCTGAAGATCCCGAACAGCCTACTACAAAGGAATGGCCTTCGCCTTCCGGAATGTATGATGCAAATTTGCTGAAGGCAAATTCCATAAGCTCCGTTCCGTCAAGGACTCTATATTTGTTTCCCTGGACGCTTCCTGTTCCCGGACCCTTCATCGTTACTGATATGAATCTTCTTCTGCCTCTCTGTGCGGTAAGGGCAAGGTTATATCCGCTTTCATAGATGAATCCTGTTTTTAATCCGTCACAGCCGTCAAGGGTTCCAAGAAGCTTGTTCGTGTTGTACTGGATTACCGCTTCTGAATCACCCTTTTCCTTCTGGTCTAACGGCAGGTTTTTTTCCAAAGGGTACATGAGGACTTTCTGACTGTGGTAGTTGTCGATGGCTTCCGGGAAATCCCTAAGGTAGATTCTGCAGAAAGATGCAAATTCCCTTGCCGTGGTAATGTTTTTTTCGCTGTATCCGCTTGATTCAACAAAATGAGTTCTCTTAAGCCCAAGGTCCCTTATTACCCTGTTCATTCTTTCTACAAAGGAATCCATATCCTTGCAGACATAATTTGCAACTGCGATTGAAGCATCGTTTCCGCTGGCGATGGCAAGACCTAACAGCAGTTCCCTTAAAGTGACCTTCTGTCCTTCTCCAAGAAACATGATGGAGGCGTCTGAAGGAAGGTTTTTTGCCCAGCTCTCTGGTGGAAGCGGAACAACATCATCAAGGCTTACTTCTCCGTTCCTTACTGCTTCGTAGACAACATACATTTCAACCAGTTTGGTCATTGATGCAGGTGGAATAAGCATGTCAGCATTTTTTTCAAATAGGACATTTCCTGTATCCTGGTCGATGAGTATTGCGCTTTCCGCATTGACTGTAAGGTTTGCTGGAATCGTTTTATATGGCAGGGATCTTACTATCGGTTCATAAAAATTCTGGGAAAGAACTTCGTCAAGTTCACTTTTCTGAGTGTCGGAAAGGGCTGCAGGAGATTTTGGGTTGATCAGCCTATGAACAGAAACTCCAAGACAGATGGTGAAGACTGTAAGAAATAGAAATGCAAGTGCAAGTATGGGCAGAAGCAGGCTGCGGAGATTCTTCCTGCCCTGTGGTTCTTCATAGTCGTCGCTAAAATAGTCTGGAGTATAGTTTTCCATAATTAAACTCTGCTGCTTCTGTTTCTGAGGATCATGTCTGCAACTGTAATGGCAGTCATTGCTTCAATTACAGGAACAATGCGAGGACAAAGGCAAACATCATGGCGGCCTTCAATGAGCATGTCGCATTCATTGCCGTTGATGTCGATTGTCTGCTGCTGCTGGTAGATGCTTGGAACAGGTTTTACTGCTGCACGGAAAACAAGGTCGTTCCCGTTGGTCATGCCGCCAAGAATTCCTCCGGCATTGTTCGTTTCAAAGACAGGTCCCTTTCTCATGAAGTCGTTGTTTTCAAGGCCGTTGCTGTCTGCAACATCAAAACCGAGTCCGAATTCAATTCCCTTTACGGCGCCGATGGAAACGATGGCATGGGCAAGGGCAGCATCCATCTTGTCGAATACAGGTTCTCCAAGTCCTGCTGGAAGTCCCTTTACTACGCATTCAACGATTCCGCCGCAGGAATTTCCCTGCTTGTGGTATTCTTCTATTTTTTGCTGCATGAGGACTGCTGCATCCTTGTCTGCCGCCCTTATCTGATTTTTCTCGATTTCGTTAAAGTCAACTTTTGTACCTTCGATTCCAGCTGCTTTTTTTGTGTATGCAATTACCTGGATGCCCATGGTCTTGAGGAGCATTTTTGCAAAGGCTCCTGCTGCAACGCGGGCGCAGGTTTCCCTGCCGCTTGAACGGCCGCCGCCCCTGTAATCGCGGATTCCATATTTTTCGTAGAAGGTATAGTCCGCATGGCCTGGGCGGAATTTATCCTTGATGTTGTTGTAGTCAGATGAGTGTTGGTTTGAATTCCTGATGAGGATTGCGATGGAAGTACCTGTTGTTTTTCCTTCAAAGATTCCGCTCAAAACTTCAGCCTGGTCGGCTTCCTTTCTGTTTGTTACAGCGGCACTTTTAGCACCTGGTTTTCTTCTGTCCATTTCGTGCTGGAGAAAATCCTGGTCAAAGGAAATGCCGGAAGGACAACCGTCAATAATGCATCCCAGTCCTGCTCCGTGGCTTTCCCCAAAAGTTGTTACCTTGAAAATGTCTCCAAATGTATTTCCGCTCATATGAATACCCCTAAATAAACAATGGAATGATTTTATCTGACTTTGTTAATTAACTCAACTCTGCTGTGAACGCCAGTTTTCTTGAAAATCTTCTTGTTGTGCGTTGCGACTGTCTGTGGGGAAATGCTCAGCTGAAAAGCGATTTCCTTGTCACTCTTTCCTTCTATTATCAGTGTGGCGATTTCCTTTTCCCTTGTTGAAAAATCAAACCGGTCAAAAATGTCTTTGACTGCCGGTTGTGCTTTTTCTTCTTCTATGCTTTGGAGCGTATGGCTTGTGGCCTCTTTAATCTGTTCTGTCTGAATGTCTGGTTCTTCAGCCGGCTTGTCAATGTCTCTCTGTTTTTCCATATCCTTAAAAAGGCGCTGGGAATTATCGGAAATTTCAAATGTCGTTTTGTCAGTAACGACCTTAATGTCTGACGTATCTTCGATTTTGTCAAAGTGAAACTTGAACTTCATTCGGCAGCTTTCCTTTAGCGGGTGAATTTCCATTGTGCCCCTGTAAATTTTTGAAAGTTCGTTTAAGAAATCGAAGTAAGAATTTTCATTCAATGCTTTTGCTATGCTCTGTGGAGAATCCAATTCTTCGGAAGCAAAATGGTTTGCAACGGTCATGATAAAAAGATTATCGTCATCTTCTTCTATGTAAATGGAAACCTTTGTGTTTGGTTTTGAAAGGGATATTATGCTTGTTGGTGTAATGATGAACAGGAGCTGAAGAATTCTTGGGTCTGCTGAAATGATGGTGTCATTGGCTATTGCTGTTGTAAGGGAAGCATTACAGTTTTTTTCGCTTGCGACTCTTCTTATGGTCATCATGCAGCTGTTGAAAAAATTAAGCAAAAGAATAGGTGTTTTCCGGGGTTCTTCTGTGCCTTCAAGAATTCTTACGGCAACCAGAAGATCGTTTATTTTTGATGATTCTCTTTTTATCAATTCAATATAGGCGGCATTTACTGCAGAGAAGTTCAGCTTTGAAAGAATACATGCAGAATTCAGGACAGAGGATGCTAGGTTTGCAATAGGTGTAGATACGGAATCGGTTAGTTTTTCAAGCTTGGTCCTGTTAAGGAATTTGATTTCAAGATTCTGGTATTCTGTCTGGACATACTGATATCTTATGTTGAATCTTCGTCCAATGGTGTAAAGTGGAGGAATATACAGCAGGAAAAAACCGATGGCTGATGAAATCATGTCGTTTGGTTCAATGAAATCAGGAAGAGGAAGGAAAGCGAAATTTCTTGCCAGCAAAACTATTCTGAGTATGGTACTTATGGTAAAAAATGATTCCCAGCACAAGAATATGATTTTGTTCTTTGCATTGTTGTTGATGATATTTTTTATGAGGGTATAGATGATGAGTCCGTTTTGCAGTATTGAAATAATGATGGAGCTTATGAAAAGTATCAGGTTGGAATCAATCGTTACGAGCAAAAGTAATTTTATCAGGCCCAATTCGATAATGGCAATGAGCAGCTTTGAAACGGAACCTTTTATCCTGTCGATAAAACTGAAAAAATGAGCACAAAAGGAAATTGAAAGGATGCCCAGACAGTCCATCAGATATTCCAGTTTGGCCGAGTTTGACAGATTTAGCGTATGGTTCGATAGAATGATGGGTATTACATCCCTGACCTGCATGGCCCTCAATATGTAGAAAAGGGATGACAGTGCAAGAAGAATGTATGCCGGATCTTTCAACAGAATTCCAACTATTAATAGAAAGAAAAAGATGCATGCACCAATTCCTCCGCTAAGGTAAAACCAGGAAAGGGAAATTGTTGTGGTTTTGAAAAGTTCATTGTTAGGATAAATTTTCACGCTGATGGGATCTCCCCTGCATGAACGCATCTTTACCCTGATATGGATGATGTTGTCCTTGCCATAAAAATCCCTGATTATTGGAATCAGAGGGTTTGAAGTAATGGCGGATAGGTATGTTTCGCTTGATATGAGGTTCCATGATCCTTCTGAACAAATGTAGGTCTCCTGAAAATCAATGAAATCGGCATCGATGAAAAGAGTGAATGGCTGTTTGTTGAATTCGTCTGATTTTTCAATCTCTATGTCAATCCAAATGGTTCCGTTATATGTTCCCGGATAGTAAGGAAAAACTGTTTTTTGGAATACTTGGCCGGGAATGTCTGCACATTCCTTGAGGTTTGAATCATCCAGGAAAATTTTAGCCGTGGAGTTTATTATGGGATGGGCTGATACCTCAGGATTTGCAATGAGGCCAGAAGTAGATGAAGGAAAGCTTGTCCCATAAGAAAAAATGGGTGGAAATAGGGCTAGAAAAAGGATAATAATCCATCTGATTGTAGGCATATGTGAAATTATAACCAAAGTTATTTTAAAATCAATGAAAAAATACCCATATCATGGTATAAAAATACCTAATTTATGGTATATTATGAAAGTTGCGGGCGTAAATTGGTGAATGTATTATCTCAGCCATAAGGTTGAAAGAGACGGAATAAATATTTAAAAAAAATGTAAAAATTATTTAAAAATGCATGTAAAAATGTGTCAAAGACCTCCAAAAAAAGAACTGGCGATGCCGGTTCTTTTTTTTTATTCATGGTGGATTAAAGAGAGACGTTAAAGTAAATTTATTGATTTTTTCTATATAAAGTGTCATAATCACCGCAATTAAAACTTATTATAGGAGTTCAATTATGGCAGCAATTCACGGTGCTTACACAGCAATGATTACGCCGATGAACGCTGACGGATCTGTTGATTACGACGGATTTGCCAAGAATGTTCAGTTTCAGTTGGATCAGGGAATTGACGGACTTTTGCCTTTAGGAACTACAGGTGAAACTCCAACCCTCACAGAAGATGAAGAAGACAAGATTATCGACATCGCAATAAAGCAGGTAAAAGAATTCAACTCAAAGAACGGCAAAGACGTTAAGGTAATGGTAGGAGCCGGAAGCAACTGCACACTCGATGCTGTTCGCTATGTTGAACGCGCAAAGGCAAAGGGTGCTGATTACGCCCTCGTTGTTACTCCATATTACAACAAGCCAAGTGACGAAGGTATCTTCCGCCACTACGAAGCAGTTTCTAAGGTTGGCATTCCAATCGTTGTATACAACATTGCAGGTCGTACAGGAAAGAACATCCCTACTGCAACTCTCGAACGCATCGCAAAGCTCCCTAACATCGTTGGTGTAAAGGAAGCTTCTGGTAACATCAACCAGATGATGGAAGTTATCGAAAAGATCAAGCTTGCAAATCCTGAATTCAGCGTAATGAGCGGTGATGACGGACTTACACTCCCATTGATGGCAGCAGGCGGAGACGGAATCATTTCTGTTGTTACAAACCTTGCTCCAGCTTTGGTTACACAGATGGCTCACTACTGTCTCGATGGAAACTTTGCGGAAGCACGCAAGATCCACTACAGACTCCAGCCATTCTTCAAGGCAGCTTTCGTAGACGGAAACCCAACAAGCATCAAGTATGCAATGAACTACAAGAAGATGCCTGCCGGTGCAGTTAGACTTCCACTTGTTGAAGTTACAGACAGCGCAAAGAAAGTTATTGAAGACGCTCTTGCAAAGTGCGGCTTGTAAAAAAAAAGTATGATTATGGTGGTTGAGCTTGTCGAAACCACCAATAATATTGATTCATAAAGGAAAATATTATGGCAGATAAGATTTCAGTAGGTGTTTTGGGCGCAACAGGTATGGTTGGCCAGCGTTATATCAAGCTCTTGGAAAATCATCCATTTTTCAAGGTAACATATGTTGCAGCTTCTCCAAGAAGTGCAGGACAGGTTTACAAGGATGTTGTTGCTTCCAAGTGGCTCATCGGTGAAGACATTCCTGCAGATGTTGCAAACCTTGTTATCCAGGATGCAAACGATGCTAAGGCAGCAATCGGAAAGTGTAAGTTTGTATTCAGCGCCCTTGAACTTCCAAAGAAGGAAGACATCAAGAACCTTGAAGAAGCATATGCTGCAGAAGGAATTCCTGTAGTTTCAAATGCTTCGGCAAACCGCTGGACAGAAGATGTTCCAATGCTCGTTCCAGAAATCAATCACGCACACCTTGATGTAATCGCAGACCAGAAGAAGCATCACGGTTGGGACAAGGGATTCATCGCAGTTAAGCCTAACTGTTCCCTCCAGACATACATGATGCCAATTCACGCCCTCATTCAGGCTGGATACGAAGTTAAGAAGATGGTTGTTACAACTCTTCAGGCAACTTCTGGTGCAGGATATCCTGGTGTTCCTTCATTTGACATGATCGACAACATCGTTCCATTCATCGGCGGTGAGGAAGAAAAGACAGAAAAAGAATGCCTCAAGATCCTCGGAACTGTAAAGGACGGAAAGATTGAAAACGCAGCTCTTCCAGTTGTTTCTTCAACATGTACACGCGTTCCTGTAATCGACGGACACACAGCATGTGTTTCCCTTGAGTTTGGTGACAAGAAGCCAAGCATGGAAGAAATCAAGAAGATCTGGGCAGCATACAAGTCTGTTCCACAGGAACTTAACCTTCCATCTTCACCAGAACAGCCAATCGTTTACCGTGAAGAAGAAAACCGCCCACAGCCACGCCGCGACCGCGAAACAGGAAAGGGTATGGCATGTGTAGTTGGACGCCTTCGCCCATGTAATGTATTCGACATCAAGTTCGTAGCACTCAGCCACAACACAAAGCGCGGTGCTGCAATGGGTGGTATCCTCAACGCAGAATTGTTGAAGGTAAAAGGTTTTTTTGACAATCTGTAGTTTACAGGCGAGTTTCAACGGTTTCTGCGGCGCAGAAATGGACGCGGATTGCGGACAAGTTGAAACTCGGGTTTTCAAAATCGCGTAGCGGTTTTGAAATACGATTCTTCGATAACCTGTAGGATTAAATAATGATAAAGCCCGATGATTTTTAATCGTCGGGCTTTTTTCATTTTAAATACTTTCCTTATATTTTCAAATTCCGCCTTATTGCTATTTTCCTCTACAATTATTTAAAATCCAAATATGAATTATTCTGCAATTGACCACAAGGCTTTTGACAACTACTGTTACTGCCTCAATGAAAATGAAGTTCGCGTTTCACTCAAGACTGGAAAGGACATTGACAAAGTTGAAATAGTCTGGGGTGATCCTTTTGACGGTGGAGTAATGGGAGAACACGGTGTCTGGGGTGGTTCGGTCTCTGAGATTAGGGACTGCATGGAACTTGAATCAAATCTTCTATGGTCAATTGTTGTTGCGCCAAAGTTCAAGAGGCTCCGCTATTATTTCATAATATACAGCGGCAATGAAAAAATCGTTTTTGCAGAATCAGGATTTTCTTCTGTTGAAGATGCATCAAGCGGAAAGTACAGCGAGTTCTTTATTTTTCCATGGATGAATGGCGCGGATATAATTCAGCCTCCTGAATGGGTGAAAAGCTGCGTGTGGTATCAGATTTTTCCGTCAAGATTTTCAAAGGGAGAGTATGCAGAATGCAAAAAAGCATTTCTTCCCTGGTCAAAACTTGGTCAGCCGGTTTCGAATCATGAATGTTACGGCGGAAACCTTCAGGGGATAATAGACAGGCTGGACTACCTTAAGGACCTTGGCATTACGGGAATCTATTCAACTCCGGTAAACCAGTCTTCAAGCCAGCATAAATACGACACTGAAGATTACCTTTCCATCGACAGTGATTTTGGAACCAACGAAACTTTTGCGCGTCTTGTAAAGGAAGCTCATGAACGCGGAATCAGAATAATGGTGGACGGAGTTTTCAATCACTGCGGAAAAGAATTTTTTGCCTGGCAGGATGTGTTGAAGAACAAGGAGCATTCAAAATACAGGGACTGGTTCTTTGTAAAGGATTTTGACATCCGTGACGGAGAGCCCAATGCAAGCAAGGGAAAATTCTATTCCTTCGCTTTTGTTGACAACATGCCAAAACTGAACACAAACAATCCAGAGGTTCAGGATTACTTTATTGATGTCTGTAAAAAATGGATAAAGGATTTTGATGTTGATGGGTTGCGTCTTGATGTTGCAAACGAAGTTTCCCATGAATTCTGGAAGCGCCTTTATGCCGAAACAAAAAAGGTAAAGAAAGATTTCTATATAGTAGGGGAAATCTGGCACAATTCAATTCCGTGGCTAAGGGAAAAAGAATTCGATGCCGTAATGAACTATCCGATTCAGAAGGCAATTTCAACTTTCCTTGGATACGAAGAATCAACGGCTCTTGATCTTGAACATAACCTTAACCGCTGCCTTTCCATGTATTACAGCCAGACCAACGAAGTTCTCCTGAACCAGATGGACAGCCACGACACCATAAGGATTACAAACAGGCTTAAAAGCACGGACAAGGCTTTGTGCGCCCTTGCAATTCTTTTTGCCTTGCCAGGTTCAGTATGCATCTATTACGGAACTGAAGTTCTTCTTGAAGGTGGACATGATCCCGACAACAGAAGGTGCATGCCATGGTCTGAAATTGAAAGCGGGATGTTTGACGACAGAATTAAATTCACAAAGAAACTCATTTCACTCAGAAAGAATTGCGCAGCCCTTAGAAGCAGCGATATAAAATTCATCCGTGAAGAAAAATCACCGAGAGTCCTCCACTTTGTAAAGAAACAGGGGGGACAGACCCCTCAAGCAATCCATGTCTATGTAAACTGCAGCAAGAAGAGTTTTAGCCTGGGTAATCTTTCAGGCAATAAGATTCTTCTTTCCCATAACCTTAATGGCAATGAACTTTTAGACAATGGATTTGCTTTAGTGCTCAGCCCGGAACAGTAAAGATAGCTTTTGATTTCTGGATCGCCCCAAAGGATGATTTTCTTGACTTGGTATACCCTATAGGGGTATATTAAATATTGTGAAAGAAACAAAAGAAAATTGTCCTTTTTGTTCTGGAAAGCATAAAGAACGGGATGATAAAGAGTATAAAGATTTAATGAACCGGCTGAAACGCATAGAAGGGCAGGTTCGCGGCATTGAAAATATGCTGGAAAATGACGCCTACTGTACGGACATCCTTATTCAGGTTTCTGCCGTCAATTCAGCTTTGAACAGTTTTAACAAAGTCCTCCTTGCAAATCACATGAAAACCTGCGTTGCAGAAAACATCAGAAAAGGAAATGACGAAATCATTGATGAACTGTTGAACACACTTCAGAAAATGATGAGATAGAAAAGGGGGGCTGCAAATTATGGAACAGTATAATGTTATAGGCATGAGTTGTGCGGCCTGTGTGGCAAGAGTTGAAAAAGCCGTTAATTCAGTGGAAGGCGTTACCTCTTGCGCTGTAAATCTCCTGACAAATTCCATGGGAGTGGAAGGCACTGCAAGTGCACAGGACATCATTCAGGCAGTGACCGATGCAGGTTATGGTGCCAGCTTGAAAAATGCCGGTAAAAAATCTTCTCAGGCTGATTCCGAGGATTCTTTAAAAGACACCGAAACTCCTAAAATGAAAAAAAGGCTCGTTGCCTCTGTCCTTCTTCTTATTCCATTAATGTATGTTTCCATGGGACATATGCTCTGGAACTGGCCGCTTCCGTCTTTCCTCAATGGAAACCATGTTGCCATGGGAATTTACGAACTTTTAATTTCCGGCTTGATAATGGTTATAAACCAGAAATTTTTTATCAGCGGATTTAAGGGGCTTTTCCACCGTTCTCCAAATATGGACACCCTTGTTGCCCTGGGTGCTACAGCATCTTTTGGTTACAGTGTTTATGCTCTTTTTGCCATGACGGATTCTGTATTGCATGGTAACCATGAGCAGGTTATGTATTTCATGGATCAGTTTTATTTTGAATCTGCGGCTACCATTTTGACTTTAATCACTATTGGCAAAACTCTGGAATCATATTCAAAAGGGAAAACTACAAATGCTTTGAAGTCATTGATGAAACTTGCTCCTAAAACGGCAGTCATTCTTAAAGACGGAAAAGAAATCGAAGTCGAAATAGAGAAGGTTCAGGTTGGAGATAAATTTGTTGTAAGACCTGGTGACAATATTCCAGTTGACGGTGTTGTCCTGGAAGGTGAAAGTGCTGTAGATGAATCAGCCCTTACAGGAGAAAGCATTCCCGTTGAAAAAAATCCCGGCCAGCAGGTTTCTGCCAGCACCATAAACACTTCTGGATTCCTTGTTTGCAAGGCAACCCGTGTTGGAGAAGATACTACACTTGCCGGAATTATCCGCATGGTAAGTGAATCGGCCGGAACAAAAGCTCCTATCGCAAAAATTGCAGATAAAGTTTCGGGAGTTTTTGTTCCCGCAGTTATTTCTATTGCACTCATCACTTTTACAGTCTGGCTTCTGACAGGACAGTCTGCTGGATATGCTTTGAGCCGCGCAGTTTCTGTTCTGGTAATCAGCTGCCCTTGTGCTTTGGGACTTGCTACTCCTGTTGCCATTATGGTAGGAAACGGAACCGGGGCTAGAAACGGCATTCTCTTTAAAACTTCAGAAAGCCTGGAACAGACAGGAAAAGCAAAATTCGTTGTTCTTGATAAGACCGGTACCATAACAGAAGGAAAACCTTATGTCATTGGAATAAATCCTGAAGGAAATATCAGCGAAAAGGAACTTCTTAAAGCTGCTTGCATTCTTGAAAATCAGTCTGAACATCCATTGGCAAAAGCGGTTGTGGAATACGGAAAGAAAGAAGGAATTGAAATTCACCCTGCTGAAAAATTTGAAGCTGTTTCCGGAAAAGGTGTAAAAGCACTTGTAAACGGAATCTGGACTTATGGCGGAAATAAAAATTTTATCTTGTCCAATTGCCCGGAAATCACTCAGGGAAAAATTGATGCTGCTTCAAGTTCAGTTCCAAAGGGAGTAACCCCATTATTCTTTGCTACAGAAAACGATTTCCTTGGAATCATCCTTGCTGCAGACACTATAAAATCGGATTCAAAGCTGGCAATTTCAGAACTTACATCCATGGGGCTTGAAGTATTCATGCTTACCGGTGACAACAAGCAGACTGCATCCTATATAGCGGAGCAGGCAGGAATAAAAACTGAAAATATAATTTCAGAAGTTCTGCCAGGTGACAAAGCCGACAACATTAAAAAACTTCAGGAAAAAGGAAAAGTCATTATGGTAGGCGACGGCATTAACGATGCTCCAGCCCTTACTCAGGCAGATACAGGTATTGCAATTGGGGATGGAACCGATATCGCCATCGATGCTGCAGAAATTGTCCTTATGAAAAACAGTCTGATGAAAGTTACCGATGCAGTGAAACTCAGTCGTGCTACCATAAGAAACATTCATGAAAATCTTTTCTGGGCATTTATTTACAATGCAATTGGAATTCCACTGGCTGCAGGATGTTTCATTAAACTATTTGGATGGACATTGAATCCTATGTTTGGAGCAGCAGCCATGGGACTTTCAAGTTTCTGTGTCGTTTCAAATGCCCTTCGACTTAATTTTGTAAGGCTTTACAAAGACACCCAAAATCATTCAGTGCAAAATCCTGAAAGCAAAAAAGATTTTCAGGAAAAAATAATTAATTCTATACAGGAGAAAACTATGAAAATTACAGTAAAAGGAATGATGTGTGGTCACTGCGAGGGTCATGTAAAAAAGGCTCTTGAAGCAATCGAAGGAATCGAAAGTGCAGTTCCATCTCATGAAGAAAATCTCGTAACAATCACCACTTCAAAAGAAGTTGACGAAGCTCTTATAAAGGCTGCCGTAACTGAAGCGGGTTACGAATACGAAGGGATTATTGGTTAAAAAAAACTGTGGTAGTTAAGCGCTATGCTGCTCCCAACTACCACAGTTTTTTACTTTTACTTCAAAAGACTCAACACAATCTCAGCCTTCCCGTTTCCTGCATTCAAAAACTTTCTGATTTCTTTTGCATCATTCATATCCAGTTTTCCGAGTCTTGTAAAATTCCAGTTTTGGGGCTTACCGGCAGCAATCTGCCGGTCGGGTGTTCCGTGGCTTGCTATCGCGCGGTGCTTCGCACTTGCCTTCGGCAACCACTCCATACCCTAAGCCGATTTTCTACTTCAAATTCGTCTTAAAGAAACTGTCTAGCTTTTCCCAAGGAATGTAATTTCCATTTCCGCCATCGTACAAATCACAGTGAGTAGCATTTGGAATAATCATCAGCTCTTTGTTTGATGTATATTTGTTACCTTTAATCATGTCCTTGTACGCTGTTTCACCCATATAGCGACTGTGAGCCTTTTCACCGTGAACGATTAAAACTGCACTTCTGATTTCATTTGAATAACGCAAAAGTCTTGTATTCATCATGCTTGTATTAGCAGTTGCAGCCCATCCCATATTTGAATTAAGTGAGCGTGGATGATAGCCTCTTTCTGTTTTGTAATAATCCCAGTATTGCTGGAAAAATCCTTCTTCGGCAGGTTTTTCGTTTGGAAGCCCACCCTGAGTTGGATATTCACTCTTGGCAAAACATTCTGTGCGGGCTTTGTTTGTTGCAACTCTTGCCACATAGCGTGACTCTTCGTTGTCATTTGCATCAAAATATCCATCTGCAGAAATACGGCTCATGTCATACATTGTCATAACAGCAGTTGCTTTTACGCGGGTATCAATTCCTGCCGCATTAATTGCCATTCCACCCCATCCACAGATTCCAATGATTCCGATTTTTTCCGAATCAACATTTTCCTGAACACTCAAAAAATCAACGGCTGCCTGAAAATCTTCTGTATTGATGTCAGGTGAATTCATATAACGAGGCTGCCCTCCGGATTCACCACAGAAAGAAGGATCAGAAGCCAAAAGTTTAATTATTTTTTTCATAAATCACCTCTTATAAAAAAAGATTTGTGAGGCTTCAAGTAAAATATAAAAGCAGTAAAAGGAAATAGCAAAAACTTAATTTCTATGATAAATTATGCTTAAAAGGCATAGATAAGATAAGCAACTGTTAATTTTGACGAATGGTTAATAAAGAAAGCTAATTTATTCCCGTTCGGTAAAAAAAATAGTATACTTTCAATAGAAACTGGCTAAACATTCCCGAACGGTAAAAATATCTAAAAATCCAGCGTTTTTATATGGAATTTTCCCGTTCGGTAATATATAATCAAAATTATGAACGTAATATCAATTTCCGATATTTCAGAAGCTGTAAAAAATCGCCGCAAATCATTAGGGCTTACTCAGGCAGAATGTGCCGCAATGTGCAATGTAGGAAACCGTTTTTTTTCTGAACTGGAAAACGGCAAAGAATCTCTCCACATTGGAAAAGTTCTGTCATGCCTTCAGATGCTTGGAATTAAT
This sequence comes from Spirochaetales bacterium, assembly GCA_030526505.1. Taxonomy (GTDB): domain Bacteria; phylum Spirochaetota; class Spirochaetia; order Treponematales; family Treponemataceae; genus Treponema_D. The sequence continues at coordinate 17,100 of JAUNCR010000006.1, read as the reverse complement.
ATTTCTCTTATAAACCGCGAGGATGAATAATGATTTTGAATGTTTATTTTGGAATAAAAAAATGCGGAACTCTCAGTACAACGGAAGACAGAGGAATTGTTTTCAAATATTGTGATGAATATCTTGCAGACTCTTCTTCCGTTGCAATTTCTTTATCACTCCCTTTGAGTAATGTAGAGTTCACTCAGAAACAATGCATTCCGTTTTTTTCAGGTTTACTCCCGGAAGAATTCACCCGTAAGAGAGTTGCAGATTATCTTCATATTTCAGAATTAAGCACAGTAAAATTATTGGAAGCACTTGGTCAGGAATGTGCAGGTTTTATAACAATTGCCAACGAGGATTTTAATCCTGAAAATCTAAAAACAGAATACGACATCAACAGCAAAAATTACGAAAAGATTGATAAAACAAAACTGGAAGAATATGTAAAAAATATTCAGCAGCGGCCTTTTATAAAATCAGAAGATAAACTCCGACTTTCTTTAGCAGGAGCACAGGAAAAATTACCGCTTGCTTATTTCAATGGTGAATGGTATTTGCCTTTGAACGGAGCGCCCTCAACTCATATCTTAAAACCAACCCGAGAAGGAACTTTATCTACCCTTGCACAAAATGAATATAACTGCATTCAGCTTGCAAAAAAATGCGGAATAAAAACTCCAGACTGTTGGGTAGAAAATATTGCCGGTCGCGATGTTTACATTGTTCAGCGTTATGACAGAATTATTGAAAATGGAAAAATTAAACGGCTCCATCAGGAAGACATGTGTCAGGCACTGGGAATTATGACAGATCAAAAATATCAGGCAGATGGCGGACCTGGAATAAAAGACATTTACGAATTGATAAAAGCCCATTCAGTAATGCCAATTTTAGATTTGCGTGATTTTCTCACACAGGTTTTATTCAACTATCTGATTGGAAACTGCGATGCCCATTCAAAAAACTATTCAATTCTTTATGACAAAAACGGCAAAGCAAGACTTGCTCCAATTTACGATTGCGTTTCTACAATTGAATATCCAGGCTTAACTCGTAAACTTTCCATGAAAATCGGCTCTCATTATGAGCTGGATAAAGTGTGTGATGATGATTTCAAGCTTCTTGCCGAACAGTTGAATATTAATCCTAAGACGATTTTTGGGATTCGTACGGAACTGGAAGAGAAAATGAAGAAAAATAATTTACGGACTTAAAGCATCACCCCACAAAGCCCATAAAAAATTGAAGTAAAAAGATTAGAACCAAGAACGTTATCGACACAAAGTCTTATTTAAGACAATTTCTGTTTGTTTGGGTAATGCTCCCAAATTTCAAAAATAAAAACGTTACCCACGCAAATTCTTATTGATGTAAATAAAAATGCTAATCGAATTTCATTTTATCAAGCTCTGAATTAAAGTCTTTTTCCACAGTCAAAATTGTCGCACCATTTTATTCTAAAATTTTTCCATCAATTGAAATTGTGACTACACGCCATGGAAGGAATTTCCCGCTGTTTTTAATGGCTTCTTCAGCTGCATATTGGAGTCCGCCACAGCAAGGCACTTCCATACGAACTATTGTAACACTTTTTATGTTATTGTTCTGAATAATCTGAGTTAGTTTTTCTGTATAATCAATCTGATCTAGTTTAGGACAGCCAATCAAACATACTTTTCCACGAATAAATTCTTGATGGAAATTTGCATAAGCATAGGCAGTACAATCAGCAGCAATCAGAAGATTTGCTCCATCATAAAATGGTGCTGCTGGTGGCAAAAGTTTGATTTGAACCGGCCAGGTTGTGAGCTGAGATTTTGGGGAAACGCAGGCTCTTTCAGCTGGAACTTCAGGTTTTTGTCCGGAATTATTCTGATTCATCATACGGATTCTACTTCCTGGACAACCGCCTTCATGATGATGTTCCATTTCAATAAGCTTCTTGCGTTCTTCAACGGCTTTTTCATCATAAGCTGCTGCTTCACGTTCTGTTATTGTAATGGCTCCTGCAGGACAAACTGGAAGACAGTCTCCAAATCCGTCGCAAAAATCATCCTTAATCAATCTGGCTTTGCCATTAACCATAACAATTGCATTTTCGTGGCAGGCATTAGCGCAAAGTCCACATCCAGTACATTTTTCTTCATCAATGTTTACAATCTTTCTGATCATTTTACACACACTCCATATCTTATCGTTACACAAAATATAACTTATGATGTAAAATAAAAATGTTGTTAAAACAACAAATCGGAGGAAGAATGCAGAAAAATATTTCAGAACGTCTTATGCATTTTGTTCAGAAGAAGAAAAAATACGAAAAAGGACAGTTCATATTCTATGCAGGTGATGTAATAGAAAATATGGGAATTGTTCTCAGTGAAAGCATTCAGATTGAACAAAACGATTTTTGGGGAAACAGGATCATTCTTGATAAAATTGAGACTGGTGGATTTTTTGCAGAAACTTACGCAATTACCGGCGAACCATTAATGGTTGATGTTCAGGTAACAGAAAATTGTGAGATTGCATTTATAAATATCCAGGAAATCATGAATGGAAAGGACGTTCAGTCGAAAATCAAATTGTCCCAGATTCTCGTGAATATCTGCAGCAGGAAAAATTTAAAGCTTTCTCAAAAAATCATGTTTACTTCAGCAAAAACAATTCGGGCAAGACTGACGGCATATCTAACTTATCAGGCAAAAATAAATCAGGCTATGGAGTTTGATATTCCTTTTGACCGCCAGCAGTTAGCTGATTATTTAAACCTTGAACGATCTGCTATGAGTGGTGAACTTTCTAAAATGGTAAAAGAAGGATTAATAGAAACCCGGAAAAATCATTTTATTCTTAAAAAAATTGAATAAGAATCAGAAGGATAGGATTCCATTAATTTAGGTTTTTAGCATTAGGAAAAATACTTACTGCTATTTAAATCAATTTGTATTGATTTAAATAACTGAACGATTTTCATTCCACAAATTTATAACCGATTCCCCATACAGTCAGAATGTATTCTGGGGAGTCAGGGTTTGTTTCTATCTTTTTAAAGAAAAATCAGCTTGGGGCAATGCAATGAAGGAGAAATACGAAGCATGAAAAAAACTGCTGGATGCAAATACTATTTTGCGTTTTCTTTTGAATGATAATGAGGAAATGGCAAAACAAACTGAAATTGTGATAAAGAACGGAGCGTTTGCTAAAGAAGTTGTAATTGCCGAAGTAATCTATGTTCTTTGCGGTGTATATAAAATTGAAAGACCTCTTGTATCTGCAAAAATAATTGAGTTGCTGAAATTTATTGAAATTGAAAATCCAGAAGTTTTGAATAATGCATGGAAATCTTTTCTGAATTTTACCAGCTAAATCGAAAAATGCCCGTTTATGTTTTGTTTGAGGAATTGTTTGTTCTGTAAAAGCTTCCCCCTGTTCTGCCTCAAGTAATTTAATAAAAGCTGAACTATTTCGCAATTTTAAATTGTTTTTCATTTTGCGGAATATATTTTATTTTCTATTCCGCAATATTGAAATTTTCTTGAAAATGCGAAATAAAATTTGTATAATGTGTCTATGAAAGTACTGAAAAGACAGGATTTTTTACAAAAACTGATAAACTCCATAAATACACCAGATATCAAAGTTATTACAGGAATCAGGCGAAGCGGAAAATCCAAACTTCTGGAAATGTTCATTGAATATCTTAAACGCAACATTTCCAATGCCAACATCATTCATATAAATTACAATCTTTTTCAGTTTTCAACACTAAAAAATGCTTCTGCACTGAATGAATATGTTGAAAATTTGTATTCTCCAGAAAAAGAAAATTTCCTTCTGATTGATGAAGTTCAGCTTTGCAAGGATTTTGAACAGGCAATAAATTCGTTTCATGCTTCAGAAAAATATCATATCTATATAACAGGCTCAAATGCCTTTTTACTTTCCAATGATCTGGCAACATTGTTTACAGGAAGAACTTTTTCTGTAGAAGTTTTTCCTTTTAGTTTTAAAGAATTTCTCTCGTATTTTGAATGTCAGGATTTACAGCAGGCCTTTGACCGATTTGCAATGGAAGGCGGAATGTCTGGTTCCTACTTATACAAATCAATTGACGACAAATACAATTACCTTAATGAAGTTTTTGAAACATTAATTGTCCGTGATATTCAGCAGAAATATAAAATCAAAAATGTTTCTCTTTTGGACACATTAAATGATTTTCTTGTGGACAATATTTCTTCGGAAGTTTCAGCAAGAAGCGTTGCAAACACACTTACATCAAAAGGAAGCAAAACAGACGATAAAACAGTTTCTTCTTACATCAAATATCTTTGTGCTTCTTTCGCATTCTACAAAATCCGCCGCTATGACATAAAAGGAAAAAAATATCTTGCAAGTCAGGACAAATATTACCTTGCAGACCATTCTTTTAAATACGCTAAGCATGGAACTAAGAATTTAGATTATGGACGCATTTACGAGAATATAGTTTGTATAGAACTTTTGCGCAGAGGATATGAAGTTTATACAGGAGTCCTTTACAAAAAAGAAATTGATTTCGTAGCCATCAAGCGTGACGAAAAAATCTACATTCAGGTAAGCGATGACATTTCCCGACCAGAAACAATGGAAAGAGAAACTGTTCCACTTTTAAGCATAAAAGATGCCTATCCTAAAATGATAATTGCCAGAACAAAACATCCCCTGTATCAGTATGAAGGAATTGCTGTTTGGGATATTGCGGAATGGTTGATGAACAGATAATAAATTATAAGTTGATATAGAAATTTGGAGAAAATATGCTTTTTAGATTTACAAATTCAACAATAGAAAAAATCAAGGACATTGTTCTTTCAGAAGAAAGTGCTGAGAACCGCTATTGCGAGTGGATTTGTGACAGTGTTCTTATTGAAAGAAAACATTATTTTTTTGTATCCAACAGCTATTCAATGGTCTCTGTGATTTTTCCTGCAAAGGGTATCAATTCTTTTGAACGATTCTGCACGGTCTGTAATGCTGAAATCAAAAGAATCTGTAATGAAAACGGCTGGGAAAGCATATACAACGAATTTATTTCTAAAAATTGTGAAACAAGCTTTGCCGCAAAAACATGGAACCGTTCTTTTACTGCAAAAATGAATCATGAAAAAATGTACCTGGATCAGATATATAAAATGGATGATAGGAATCTTTCTGAAGTCGAAAAATACATAAACAGTGACATTATGAAAAACCTGGGAGATTCAAAGGATGGCTATGGAACACCTAAAGAAGTTTTTGTTTCTGATTTTATGAAGCTGCCGGTTACAACTCCTGAAATAAAAACTCCAAAACCAAAAGCACCAAAAGTTTATTTTCAATTTTATACACAGCTTGAAGATTTCAGTACAAAAATCTGGAGACGGTTTATAATCGATTCCAACGAAAAAATGTGTACTCTCGGCTCTCTTCTTATAGCTCTTTTTGAAGCACAAGGCGGACACTTGTACGAATTTAGCTTTGATAATTCTAAAAAATATGAACAGATGCTCAAGGAAAAGGGAATAACCAAAAAGGAACTTAATAAAATTCCAATGCTTGAATCACTGCTTACAATGGATAATTTTACAGTGTCCATTCCTGATGAAGAAAGTTTTGATTCAAAACCATATTTTTTAGACATGGAAGGAAAAGTTCATATTAAGCCCAAAGAATTCAGCGTCTTTGATACAAAAATTCGTGAGTGTTTTAAAGAGATCGATGATGAATGTATATTTGCTTATGACTTTGGAGACGGCTGGCAGTTTTCTTTAAAACTTGAAAAGATTATTCAGAATGAAGAAACCAAAGCCCCACTTGCAATTGAAGGTGAAGGCTACGGTATTTTTGAAGATGTTGGCGGAACTTACGCATTGGAAGAAATTTACAAACAGTTCAAAAATAAAAATGGAGAAATGTACGACAGCATTTCAGACTGGCTTGAAGAAACAGATAAAGACCTGACTGTTTTTGATATGGATGATATGAATAAAAACCTCAAAAGCAGAATCAGAATGTTTAATCAGTCATATAAAGAACCCTGGTGATTTATATAAACCGTTAGCGATGTGCAGGGCGGCGAAGCCGTTGTTTGTGGCGGTGGTTGAGCTTTGTCGAAACCACCAGAACAAACAATGAAGCGATTAGCGGAGCCTAGAACGTAGCGACCCCAAGTGGCGAAGACACTTGGGGTAACGGCCAGAAAAAGAAAATTCAAATTCTACTTATCTCCACAGTTATCCAGATACAACCTTGTAATATCAGTATTTGAATTTTCCAAAGCTAATAGTAAAAATTTTCGATCATTCACTTTTTCTGAAAATTCAAAATTGCGGAACAGGAAGCGGATTACTTCATCGTGAGTCTGATTGCGAAGAGCTTCTTCCAGATAGAAGTCTGCATTTTTTAGGAGCAGGATTTTTCCGGCCGAAGCATCAAACAGCTTTTCGATTGTGTCCAGTTCTGCATCATTTCTAAGGGCAAAAAGAAAATCGTCAGTGGTAACTATTTTTTTCTTCATGCTCCAGAAAACTGCATTTTCAATTACTACAATTATGAAAACTGCCAGCATTGTAAAATAAAAACCAAGATTCAGTCCCCAAAGTTCTGTTGTACCAAATGTGTTTATGTGAAATTGTGTTAAGTTCATTGTGTACCTCCTGTGCATTTTTTACAACAATTCCCCGTAATGTCTTACATATGCTTTTTTCAAACTTGTAGCAAGCATCATATAAAGCAGAATACAAGAAACGAGGTATGCAAAGTAACTTGCAGGAAGGGCAGCAAATCCCAGCATTGTGCCAAAGGGTGTAAATGGAATGACTGTAAGCACTGCAATTCCTGTAAAGGTGAGCAATGTAAGTGGCAGGCTTGCACGGCTCTGAATAAACGGCAGCTTAGGGGTTCTGATCATATGGATTATTAAAGTCTGGCTCCACATTGATTCAATGAACCAACCGGCCTGGAACATGGCGGCATATTTGAACTGCATCATTTCAAGTTCGCTTCCAGCAAAATGATTTGCCAGGTCATTGAACAAAACGCCGTTACTTACAAACAATGGGCAGAATACAAAGTACATGAAAATGTAAGTTGTAAAATCGAAAATTGAACTTGTTGGTCCAATCCAGATCATAAAGTTTCCAACACTGGAAGCATCCCATTTTCTTGGAATGGCAAGGAATTCTTCATCCACATTATCCCAAGGGATTGCTGTACAGCTAAGATCATAAATCAGATTCAAAAAAATCAGATGCACGCTCATCATTGGTAAAAAAGGAAGCAATGCCGAAGCTGCCAGAACGCTGAACATATTTCCGAAGTTTGAGCTTGCAGTCATCTTGATGTATTTAATCATATTGGCATCAGTCTTGCGGCCTTCTACAATTCCTTCTTCCAAAACCATCAGATCTTTTTCAAGGAGGATGATGTCTGCACTTTCTTTTGCAATATCAACAGTGCTGTCTACAGAAATTCCTACATCAGATACCTTCATTGCCTGTGCATCATTAATTCCGTCTCCCATAAATCCAACTGTGTGGCCGTTCTGACGAAGGCAGGTTACAACACGGGCTTTCTGATCAGGAGTAAGTTTTGCGAAAACCTGAGTTTTTTCAACTACACGGCTCAGTTCTTCATCACTCATGTTTTCCAGCTGACTTCCAAGAATCATGCTGTTTACTTTCAACCCAACCTGACGGCAGATTGTTCGTGTTACTTTTTCGTTATCGCCGGTAAGAATTTTTGTTTCAACTCCGTGATTTTTAAGGGCGCGGATTGCTTCTGCAGTGGATTCCTTTGGCGGATCCAGAAATGCAAGGTAGCCCAGAAGAACCATATCTTTTTCATCTTCCACACCTTCACTTTCACCGGTAAGGCTTGATTCATTTACAAAAAAATCCTTTGCTTCAAGGATGCGTACATCACAGGGAACCATGTCCCCGCTGCTTAAATGAATGATGTCTCCTGGAACAACTTCATCCAAAGGTAATTCTATTTTAGGCTGATTGCGACGGGTAACAGTACAGGTTATTGTAATCATGGCAAGAAGTTTTTCTGCCGCATTACCACTTCGGGATTCCTGAACAAAGCGCAAAGTACCAGAAAGAACAACCATTGTCAGAATGATGATTACTGTAAGAGGATCAAAATCTTCCGGCGTATTTCCAAGCAGACTTAAAGCCGGGAAAACCATATCAGTAGCAGCAGAAACAAGAGCAAGAGCTATCAAAATTGCTGTAAACGGATTTATGAAAGCTTCTGCAATACGCCTGCCAAGACTTTTCTTTTTGCCTTTTGTGATTGCGTTTTTTCCAAAATGGTGAACCTGTTCGCGGACTTCATTTTCACTTAATCCCGTCAGCCGGGAACCAAGCCTTGAAAGTACTTCTGGCACAGTAGATGTAGCAGCATCATTGAGACGGCTTTTTACAGTGTCCAATAAAACTGCATTCTGAACTATGCGTTTTTTTGTAGAGAGATTTTTCATTTTCTACCTCCATTTTTTCGAACGATGGTTGAGCCCTTTGACAAGTTCTGAAATCACCTGTTGAAATGACCATTAATGTGGTTTCGACAGGCTCAACCACCGTAGTTTTTATGGAGGCATTTTAGATTTATATGTGTGCAAAAAGTATGGCGAAATTATTGTTTTTTTCTTGCGAAAAAGTTGAGGTAAGTATTTACCTTGTCACATCTTTGTATTTAAAACAATTCCTGTTGATTTGTATAATCAATTCTATCATTTTACACCGGAAATATCACGGTAAAGGTACTTCCTTTTCCAACTTCGCTGTTCACAAGAATATTTGCACCATGGTATTTTGCCGCATGCTTAACAATACTTAGGCCAAGACCTGTCCCCCCAAGCTGCTTGGAGCGGCTTATATCCACACGGTAGAAACGTTCAAAAATACGGTCCTTTTCGTTTTCAGGAATTCCAATTCCCGTGTCTTTTACTGTAAGAATCACCCTTTGAGATTCCATCATTTTTCTAATTTCAACATTCACAGAACCGTTTTGAACATTGTATTTGATTGCGTTATCCAGAAGGTTATAGATCATCTCGTAAATTACAGGCTGAACGCCATTTATATGTCCGGATTCACCGCTTAAGTTCAGGGAAATATTTTTGGCAGAGGCACTGTCGGAAAGGCTGTTCATAATCTCCCGGCACATGTCCCTAAGGCTGATGGGGTCCTTTTCAAGACTGATGGATTTTTCATCAAGTTTGGAAAGCTTGATTATGTCGTTTACAAGGGTGATCATTCTCTGGCTTTCATCGTAAATTGACGAGGCAAAATCTTTTGTCGTGTCTTCATCCGTACCGCCGGCTTTCAAAATTTCTGCAAAACCGCTGATGCTTGTAAGCGGAGTTTTTAATTCGTGGCTCACATTGGCCGTAAACTGCTGGCGAAGTTCTTCCCTCTGGGACTTTTCATAGTTTTCTTCTGCGATCCTTTTTGTAAAAGGATTCATCTCTTCGTAAACAGGAGTTGCCTCAGGATTTTCCAAATCTATTTTGTTCAAAGGCTCAACAACTTTCTTGCTAATCCAGGATGCAGAAATACCGGAAATGATGATTGCAATTACAAGCATGACCGTAAGGATCTGGCTCATGCCTAAAATCAAAACCCAGACTGAATGCTGATTGCAGCTGATTCTAAGCACATCTTCATTTGGAAGCAGTCTTGCAAAATAAAGGGTCTTTTCTATTGTAGTGGAAGAAAAGCGGGAAATCTGAACTGAGCCCTTATTCTTTGCTTCAAGAAATTCCTTTCTGCCGCCGTGGTTTTCCAGTTTTGAAACATCGACTTTGTTGTCAAAATATACAAAACCGTCTGAATGAATCAAAGTTATTCTGTTTTTTGTTTTGATGGAAGCAAGGTGCCCAAGCTCTTCGTCAAGAATATATTTTTCAAGAAAATTACTTTCTGTCTGCAATTCGGAAAATATCTGCTTTTCAAAATAAGTGTACATATTTGAGATGAAAAGGAATGCGCAGATAAAATAGATGAGGGTTCCTACCAGGAAAGTGTTGATGAAGATTCTAAAGGTAAGTGATTTTGATTTCATGGTGTTTCCTCCTTAAATAAACTTATAACCGACACCACGAATTGTTTCGATGTTGTTTTCGCATCCACCAAGTTTCTGTCTAAGTGTACGGATATGAACATCAACAGTTCGGCTTTCAACTTCAGAAGAAAGTTCCCAGATGTTTTCAAGCAGATGGTCACGGGTAAGAACATTCCCGCGATTTTTCATAAGCAAAGTCAGAAGATCGAATTCTTTTACAGTAAGGAAAATCTGCTTTCCACCTGCAAAGACGGAATGCTGATTTTCATCTATTGTTATTCCACCTGCTTCAAGCACTTCTTTTTTTGAATCAGTTTTTTCGTATCTGCGGAGAACGGCTTTTATTCTTGAAACAAGGGCCATCATTCCGAAAGGCTTTGTAACATAATCGTCAGCGCCGGCATCAAGGCCTGTAACAACATCGTATTCTGAATCTTTTGCGGTAAGCATGATCACAGGAATGGAAGAAAAATCTTTGTTTACACGGATTTTTTTTAGTATTGAAATGCCATCTTCTTCAGGAAGCATGATGTCAAGAAGAAGTAAATCCGGTTTTTGTTTTCCCAGCGCCTGCCAGAATTGAGAGGGCAGTGGAAAATCCTGGGTTTCAAATCCCTGACTTTTAAGAGAATATTTAATCAATTTACGAATGTTGTCGTCATCCTCAAGGATATAAATCATGATTACATTATTTACACTTTATATAAAATAACAATCTTTGGAATGTAAAGTCTATGTAAAATTGAATTTTGTTTTACGGAAACTTTACAAGAACTTCATAAATCCATAACAACAAAATGACATTTTGTTGTTAATGTCATTAAAACAGGAGGTTTTTATGCCATTTTGGTTTAAAACATTATTTGGTCTTCTTGGTGGACTGGCCATTTTTATTTATGGAATGAATCTGATGAGTGAAAAACTGCAGAAGGTTGCAGGTTCACGAATGAAAAAGATTCTTGAAATTTTCACCAAAAATCCGTTTTTGGGAGTTGTTTCAGGAGCTCTGGTAACAGCAGTTTTACAAAGTTCAAGTGCAACTACTGTAATGGCAATTGGTTTTGTAAGTGCAGGTTTAATGGGACTGCCTCAGGCAATTTCAATCATTTTTGGTGCTAATATTGGAACAACAATTACGGCTCAGATAGTTGCCTTCAAAATTTCCAATTACATTTATCTTTTTATTTTTGTTGGATTTGCCATCTCTTTTATTGTAAAAAATCAAAAAGTAAAAGATATCGGTATGACAATTTTTGCATTTGGACTTTTATTTCTTGGAATTGAAACCATGGGCTCTGTTATGAAGCCTCTTGCTAAAAGTGAATATTTTGCAGAACTGATTAAAAGTGTTGCTGATATTCCGGTTTTAGGAGTCCTGACAGGAACCTTTATGACGGCTATTGTTCAGAGTTCCAGCGCAACAATTGCTGTTCTACAAAATCTTGCAAGTCAGGCTGGCATTGATGGAAGCAGCATTCTTGGATTAAAAGGTTCCATTCCAATTCTTTTTGGAGACAACATTGGAACAACAATCACTGCAATTCTGGCTTGTATAGGACAGTCCAGAGATTCTAAACGAACAGCTATTGCTCATACCCTTTTTAATGTTTCAGGAACCTTGCTGTTTTTCTTCTTCATTCCATATTATGCAAAGTTCATTCAATGGATCAGCCCAAAGGGAAATGAAATTGCCGTCATTTCAAGACAAATTGCAAATGCCCACACAGTATTTAATATCACAATGTCCGTAATCTGGCTTCCACTTTTACCGTTTATGGTAAAGATTGTAAAATCAATTATTCAGGATTCAAAGCAGACATCTCAGATTGAATTTAAAATTGATTCTGCAGAATTAAAAGATGTTTTGAACTACAGATTGCTGAATAATCCTGACAGTGCACTTGCATTGACAAAAGCTAGAACAGAACAATGTCTTGAATGGTCAAAAATCGTTAAAAACAAAATAAATGATGCTGAAGAAAAAAATGAAAGTTTTGATCAGGAGATTATTGATGATGCACTAAGCCTGAATAAATCTTCTGAATATCTAAAGAACTTTATTACAGCCCTTATAGCTAAAGACGAACTTTCCAGCGAACAGGCTGTTGAATGTGAAGAAATAATAATCAAACTACACAAGATAGAAAAGAAATTAAGAAAAGCACTAAGAAAAACTGATTAAATTACACACTCTGCATGATTGCATAGACACAGTCACCGGCTCGTTCAATCTTTCGGACCATGTCTATGTACTGCAATTCTTCTTTTACATCGGCGCCAGCTTCAAGTCGTTTGCTGCTGGCTCTCTTTAATTCTTTCTTTGTTGCATCAATTTTCTGTTCTATTTCTTCACCGGAATGTTTTTCTTCTTCCGTAAAACCAATTGTGAAATATACGCAAACCTGCTCATAAAAAATGCGGACCCTTTCAAGGTAATCTTCTATTTCTTTCGAACGGTCAGAGTTTTGTTTGTAACTTTCATTGGAAACATATTTTTGTACGGTGTGCATCAGGGAACAGGTTTCATCGCTTAAGTTTTCCAAAGTGTCTGTGATGTGAATCAGTTTTGAAAAATGCTTGCGGTCATTATGATTTGCGTTTGGAAGGCGTGCACATTTCTGAAGGAATTCTGAAATCGCGGCATTCATTTCGTCTATATAGTTTTCAAGATATTTTACATGCTGATTTTCGTTTTCTGCATTCTGCGGATTCATAAAGCTGTTGCAGATTGAATCAAACATTTCCATAACCTTTGCACTCATTTTACTGATTTCCGCGTGTATCTGATATGAATATAATTCTGCACTCATCCTTGAGTGAGGAAGGATTGCAGGAAGGCGATAATGCTCGTCCTTTCCCGATTGTGTTTCTGGAATTACTTTTCGGGCAATGGCTGCAATCTGATTAACAGATGGAAGGAATATTACAGTTGCACAAATGTTAAAGACTGTATGAAGCATTGCAATGTGTGTCGTAATGTTTCCTGCAGGCTCAAGAGGAACGATCAAATCTATAAGATTAAGGAAAGGTTTGAAAATGGAAAGTGCAATGAGGGTTCCCGTTACATTGAAAGCCACATGGACAAAAGCTGTTCGACGGGCATTAACAGTTGCGCCAAAACTGGACATGACTGCATCTACCGTTGAACCGATGTTGCTTCCAAGAACGATGGTGGCACTAAGTTCCCAGCTTAAGGTTCCGTTTGCGGCCATCGTCAATACGATTGCTGTCATGGCGGAACTTGAATGGATTAGAGCCGTAATCAATGCGCCGATCAATACGCCAAGGACTATGCCTCCGATTCCCCAGTTGTTGATCACTGTAAAAACTCTGCCTGCTGCAGGACCAAGGGTAAGGCTTTCTTTTAAAAGTCCCAGTCCCATGAAAAGGAGGGCAAAGCCCATGAAACATTCTGCAAAGTTATGGATGGGATATTTTTTGAAAAACTTCAGTATGTAGCCAAACCCGAACAAAGGGATAGCCATTGCGGAAATTGAAAAACTGAATCCAAAGAACGAAACAATCCAGGCGGTAACTGTAGTTCCGATGTTGGCACCAAAAATTACACCGATTGCCTGTTCCAAAGTAAGGATTTCTGCATTAACAAAGGAAACGACCATAACGGTTGTTGCGCCTGAAGACTGGATGATGGCAGTAACACCGATTCCTGTCAGAACTGCATAAAAACGGTTTCCTGTTATTTTGCCAAGAAGTTTCTGAAGCCCGTTGCCGGCACCTTTCTGAATGCCGTTGCTGAGCATATTCATTCCGAACAGCAATAAACAAAGGGAACCTACGAATCCTACAGTCTGTGATATTACATCCATAACCATACATAACTTATGACAAAATAACAATTTTTTTAAAATTAATTTTTTGTAATTTTTATTTAAATTTTATGTAATGTTTTTTTTTTATGCCCCAGACAATTTTTTATTTGTATGGGGCAATTCTTATCTGAGGATTACTCTTCTATATTAATATTAAACTCAAGATTCTTTTCCTTTCATAAATTTTAAGATGATTAAGAAAATAACCAGCACAACAGGGAATATTCCACCAAAGAAAAGCCCGTACTGAAGGTTGTCTCCGGCTCGCTGAGAAATCATTCCCACTGTACTTGGACCGATTGATCCTCCCAAGTCTCCTGCCATGGCTAAAAGTGCAAACATTGCAGTTCCGCCGGTTGAAATCTTTTTTGAAGAGATGCTCAAAGTTCCAGGCCACATGATTCCAACTGAGAACCCGCACATGACACAGCCAATCAATGCAACAATCGGATTATGTGAAAGAGAAGCCATTATGTAGCAGATAAGGCAAAGAATACCGGAACCAATCATGAATTTTGTAAGCTCAACCTTTTCGCCGAACTTTCCGAAGAATACACGGCAGATACCCATGGTAACTGCAAACAGACAAGGCCCTGCAAGATCGCATACTGTTTTGCTGAAACCGAGACCAGATTCAACAAAAGCCGATGCCCACTGAGCCATGGAAAGTTCGCTTGCTCCGGAACAAACCATCAGGACAACTGCCACCCAGAAAAGCGGTGATTTGAAAAGCTGCAGGATTGTCATGCCTTTTCCGTCTTCAACAATTTTCTCGATTGGACAAGTGGCAAAATTGTAGATGTTATAAAGAGGAACAATAGCCCAGAAGCAGGCAATGTATTTCCAGTTATCAATACCAAAAGTTGTGAATAGTATAGTAGAAATTAATGTAACTCCAAGCCATCCCCAGCAGTAAAAACTGTGCAAAAGGCTCATGGTTGCTTCCTTGTTTTCAAAAGGGCAGGCTTCAACAATAGGAGAGCAGAGCACTTCAATCAGGCCGCTGCCAATTGCGTAAAGAACAACACTGATCATGATTCCAACATAGGCAGATGGAAGAATCTCTGGGAGAAAAGCCAGGGCAATCAAGCCGATGGCAGAAAAGGCTTCGGAAGCCACAATGCTCACGCGGTAACCGATCCTGTCAACAAACTTGGCGCAGAAAATGTCTACCACCAGCTGGGTAAAAAAGAAGGCGGTTGGAATGAGTGCTATGAGTCCCAATGCAATCTTATAATCGTTGTGGAGCTTAAGGAACAGCAATGGAGCAAAGTTTGCGGCAATCGCCTGAGTGATGAAGCCTAAATAGCAGGCCCGTAAAGTTTTCTTGTAATTTGGTTTTGTTGTTGTGTTCATGATTGTAATATATAATAAGTTATACACTTATACTTGCAATAAATCGTTGTTTTGTTGCACTATATCGCAAGTTTATAAAAAAAATGGAGGCAGATGTGGGTGCATCGGAGAAAAAAAACACTGCCACAGGATTCACCTCAGTTCAAATTGATGAAACCTTAAGGGAAACAATTTCTCACGGAACGCCTGAATATCCATTCCGGTTTTATGATGAGAATATGGACATGTTCGACTTCCGCTGCATAGACTGGCATTGGCATTTAGAACTGGAGTTCATGCTTGTAGAGGAAGGAAGGGTTGAATGTTTTGCAGGAACGGATCACATCACCATAAATGAAGGAAGCGCCATTTTTATAAATACAAAAGTGATTCACAAATTTACTTCGGAGCAAAATGCAACAACTCCAAACTTTCTTTTTTCTCCGGCCTTTATTTCTTCCGAAGAAAGTTTAATCTATAAAAAATATATTCTTCCAATCTTGCAGTCTTCAAAAAAAATCCAGGTGTTCATCCCAGAGAATCAGGAAGATAAAAAAATCTTGCAGACCATAAAAAATTTAATTCACATACAGCGCCGTGGTAAATTAAAGGAACTTTCCACGAAACAAACACTTCTTGGATTGTGGGAACAGATCTATAAAATCACGGATTTATCTTCTGATTTGAATCAGCCGGAAAATAAGGTGGGTGGGCAGGCGCAATTGCAGTTGATGATGCAATTCATTCAGCAGAATTACAGAGATTCCATATCACTTGAAAAAATCGCGCAGTCAGTAAATGTAAGTAAAAGTACGGCCCTAAATATTTTTGCACGATATTTGAATGACACTCCTGTAAATTATTTGATTTCGTTCCGGTTGAAAAAAGCCGCAGATTTAATTAAAACCACAGAAAAGAAAATCGACTTTATTGCATTGGAAACAGGTTTTGAAAGCGATGCCTATTTCTGCCGCAGATTCAAAAAGCATTTCGGTGTTACGCCAGGCGAATACAGGAAAAAACTTGGTGCCGAATAATTCGACCACACGGCGAACAGGGGGGGGCAGCCCCTCATATATTATCCTTCACTTCGTTTAACATTTTAATTTCATTTTTTTATTTTACTGATGCCTTGAATATAAGATTGTGTTAGTGTATACTAACTTTAATGTTAGATAAGGCTAACAAAATTAATATTAAGGAGTAGGTCATGACAAAGACAACGGCTTTTCTTGTTGGTGCAGTAGCAGGTGTGGCTGCCTATACCATCATCAGAACTCCAGCCTTTAAGAAAGCATGTGCTGGTGTAGTAGCAAAAGGGATGGAGCTTAAGGATGATGCTGCGGCTTTTGCTCAATCTTTGAAGGAAGATGCTCAGGATATTGCAGCAGAGAAAAAGTATGCCGCTTCAAAGGCATAATTAATTTTTTTCTCAAAAATGGAGGCTGGTAATGCTGGTTAGTGTAAAACATTCTTTGCCTGGACGACTTAGGCTTTTGTACGACAAAGACGAATATTCTTCTAAGCAAGCATTACTGGCCCAGACTCTGATTGAGGTGCAGGAAGGAATTCTTGATACAAACTGTAATACAAATATAGGATCTTTTTTAATTTTCTATGATGGAAACCTCATTAAGGAAAGAGATGTCCTGAATCTCTTTGGTGCACTTACAGAAAAATATCTTGATGATCCGGAATTGCTTAAAAATGTTGAACAGATTCCGGAAACGGAAAGCATTGAAAGCGTATTAATAGAAACTCTAGCGGTTCATTATCTGAAAAAATGGTTCTTGCCAGCTCCAATAAGAACCTTGTTGTTGTGGAAAAATATTGTTGAAAGATGCCTTCTTGCCAT
>JAUNCR010000098.1 GCA_030526505.1 Spirochaetales bacterium | reverse complement strand
TGATTCCAATAACAGTTTCCTCAAAGGACACTTTCTAAAATCAAAAATTCTTTTTCATACAGGAAGCAAAAAGGAGTCCATAGACCTCATGAAAAAAATTGTCAAAAAGCATCCGGCATTTATTGATGCAAAACTGTTTTTGGCAAGGGCACTGATTGAAACGGATTCCTTGAAAGATGCGGAAAAACTTCTTGCAACTCTTGCCGAAGAAAACGGCTGCGATTTCAGGGTGTACGAATTGTATTCGATTTTAGGTAAGAAAAACAAAGATCTTAAAAGCAGGCTTTATTTCCAAAAGAAAGCTGAACAATGCCTTAGGGAAAGTTATCTCGTGTTTTTGGACCTTGCGTCAATCTACAGGGCATTCGGTATGGAAGAAGATGCAGGAAAATATTTAGAAAAAGCCAGGGTGCTTTCGGAAAGTGAAGCATTGTTAGAAGGTGATGATATGAAGTTGAAAAAGGAGAAATGGTGAAAGTTTTTTTTATGTTACTTTGTTTTGCAGCCGGCAGTTTTTCTGGATGTGCATCAATTAAAACCCATTCCATAGCCGCCGATTTAAGAAACGGATGTAAAAATATGCAGGTTTCTTCCGTTGAAGTTGATGTGGACGGAATCAGAAATGCCATTTTTGAAGAACAGGCATTTACCATCATTCAAGGCTGTCTCAGTTCCATCACTGTTGAAGATAAAAAAAATTATGGGCTTGAAATAAAGATGTATGACAGATCTTTTTTGTCAGATGCAGCGTTCCTTCATTCTGTTTTCATCTCTCTATTCATTTACGATGGTGAAAATAATCCTGTTGCAGTAATTTCCGAATATTCAACGGGTAAGGATTCCTTCCAGTCCCCAGAAGTTCAGGAAAAGTTCATCAGAAAATGCATTTATAAAATCAATGACCTGAGGTTATGAACAGATTAAAAAAGATTTCATTTCTATTATTGATTCTGAATCCGTTGGATCTGATTGCGCAACAATCAATTAAAATAAATCGGCTTGAAGATGCAATAAATTATTCCCTTCAAAACAACCGGAAAATATTGGTTTCAAGGCAGATTGCTTCAAATACACTGGATTTTGCAAGGAAAGATATTGGGGCATTCCTGCCAAAAATAAATTTTTCCTTTAATGATTCTGCAATTGTAAACCAAAATGCCAGCGATTACAGGAACAAAAACTTAAGCATTGGATTTTCCTGGCTTCTTTATGATGGTGGCCAGCAAAAAAACGAACATAAACTAAATATATTGGAAGCCCTGTTTGCAAAATTGTCCAATGAAAAACAAATAGACGAGCATTGCATCCAGGTTATGGAAGCATACTTTGAATGTCAAAAGGGATTGAAAAAAAGGGAAGTCCTTTTGCAGACCATTGAACATTCCAATAGATGGGAAACCACATTGGAAAAGGAGTTGCACCTGGGGCTGATTGTTGAAACAGATTTCCTTGATTATGAAATCAAATGCCTTGAACTGGAAAGGCAACTGGTTGATGTTGAAGCTGATATATTCAGGCAGAACTATAACCTGAAAAATCTCCTTGGATTGCATTTTGAAGATGAATTGACGGTTTTACCTGATGAAGCAATCAAGGAAAATACTGCTGAGTCAAATGAAGGTTTTGAGTCAATCCTTTATAAAAGCCTATGCAACAGTCTGGACTATAAAAAACTTAAGGTTGAAGTTGAATATTCTTCTAAACTGAAAGAATTGGAAAAAGCTTTTTATCTTCCGAATATTTCCCTTCAGCCTGGAATTAGTTTTCAGGGGGAAGATTATCCTTTGCATGGCCCAAAATGGCAGATGATGGTTTCTTTTTCCTTTGACAGAAATCCGTTTTTATCTTTCCAGGGTTCACAAAACCTATCCAGAAAAAATAAATCCCTAGATGAGTCTACAACTTATGGGCAGGCAGCATCAAAAAATCAGTTTGCCTGGAAAAGCCAAAAAAAATTGGACAGGCTTAACTTCTGCAATCAGGTTATTTCAATTTCTGATTATGAGGAAAATTTAAAGCTAAGCATCTGGAATCTTCTTGAGCAATGCAAGCAATTGAAACTGTCATTGGAAATCCAAAAGAAAGAAGTTTTGCTGGACGAAAAGTTAAATGCAATATTTGAAAAGGAAGTTGAACAGGGACAAAAAAAGGCCCTTGATTTACTTGAGCATAAAATTGAATCCATGCAAAAAAGACTGGCCCTTTATGAAGGTGAAATCCAGCTTGTAATAATAAATAAGACCATTGAAAATCTAAGTTCCAGCATATCAGGAGAAAATCGTTATGCAAATTAAAAATAAATTTGTAATGCTATTGGGTTCCATTTTTCTTTTCACCTTATTTTCCTGTCGTGACGAAGAATCCCTGGTGAAAGGAAATCCAATTAAAGTTGAAACTGTTTCAGTAAGGAAAGAAAAACTTGAAAACAACCTGAAAAATCTTGGATCCCTTAGTTATAAATCAAAACACAGCATATCCTCCCTGGTCAGCGGCAGGCTTGTAAACATAAATGTAAAGGAAGGGGATTATGTAACCAATGGACAGGTTCTTGGAATCCTAAGAAACATACAGCTGGAAAACCAGAAGGATATGTATGAAAACAATCTTTCAGAGGCAGAATCTTCCCTGATGATTGCTGAAGATAACCTAAGGACAGAAAGGCTTAACATTGAAAAACAAATGAAAAACCTTGAGAAACTTAAACTTCAAATTCAGCAGGCGGAAAGGGACTATGATTACAAGGAAAAATGTTATTGCAACAGCAAGGAGATTTTTGCTGTTGGAGGACTTTCAGAATTAAAACTTAAAGAAGAGGAATTGAACCTGTTCCAATTGAAGACTTCATTGGATCTTATGAAGAAAGAATATGAAATCAATTCCATTGGATTCAGAAATGAAGACATTGAAAGCTTCGGATACGAAGTCCCGGAGTCGGAAAAAGAAAAAAATGATTTGCTTTTAAATTTAAATACAAGGCAGGCAACCAATGCCGTTTCTCAGGAACGGTCAAGGGTGGATAGTGTCCGGAAAAATCTAATGAACATGGAAACCTTAATGGAAGAACTGAATGTAAGGTCTACTGTAGCCGGTATTGTTGCAACCTGTAATTTTCAGCTTGGAGACCATGTTTCGGAAAATGAAACTAGTTTCGTAATTTTTGACGCTTCGAAACTGGATGCGGTATTTTATGTTCAGGAACAGGAAATTGAAAAATACAGTATTGATAACAGAATCAATATATTAATTCCTTCTGTTGAGGCATCATTTGAAACTGCAGTTTCTGAAATTTCTCCGGTTGCGGATCCAGTTACAGGTAATTTTTGCGTAAAGGCCGAAATCAACAACAGCAATAATGAATTTAAGCCCGGCATGTTTGTTAGCTGTAATCTTTCAATGGTTGATCCGATTGAATGCCTTGTGATTCCAGAAACCTGCCTGTTTTACGGCAATTCAGAAAATCCAATGGTTATATGCGTTTCAAACGGCCATGTTTTTTATAAGAAAATCAAGATTCAATGCAAGAAAAACGGAATGGTCTATGTTGAAAAAGGTTTGGATGAAAAAGATCTTATTGTAGACAGACCTTCAGTAATGCTAAAGGAAGGAGAATCAGTTGACATTCACTAAAGCATTATATTTGTTCCCTATTTTCCTTCTGTTTTCCTGTAACCTTTTATCTTTCTCCGACGAAAAGGTTTATTGTTCAATTAAGGAAAATGAAATTGACTTTGAGGGGAATTATGTAAGTTTTGTATTTTCAGAATCCTGTAACCCAATAGACGCAGAAGAATCCATAACGATGTCTGAGGAAAATGTACAGGTAAAAATGCATTTTTGTTGGATAAACAACATTTTGAATATACAACCTGAAAATGGGTGGAAAAAAGGCTGTCTTTATCATCTGGAGTTTAATGGAAACCTAAGGTTAGGCTCTCAAAATGTATCGGCTTCAATCATAAGGCATTTCTATTATGGCAGAATCGATTTAATGCCTAATGTAGTAGAAAGTTCCATTTCCTATCCGGGGCATGAAAACGGTGAACTGAAACTTGTTTTTAATAAAGCCATGGATGTTAAATTGCTGAAGGAAAAAATCCGGTTTTATCCATCTTTGGATTTCCTTGAGTCTTTTTCTGATGATGGCAGGACCATTTCCATTTCTCCAAAAGATAAGTGGAAAAAAAATACCCTTTACAAAATCCAGTTGGAGGACTTGGTTTCCTTAGATGGATATCATTTGAAAGTACAGGAACTTTCCTTTGAAATTCCTTTTGATTCTTATTTGCCTGAACTTCTTAAAGTTGAAAGGTTAGTGAATGTTGATGGCGAATATATTGCAATTGAAGATGGAAACAGTCTTTCTGAAATTAATGGAAAAGATGGGATCCGCTTAACTTTTTCAAAACCTATGAAAGAAGAATCAATAGATGAGGGAGTTACAATTTCACCTTATGTTGAAGGGACCATAAAACAAATGGATGGGGAAGGCTGCATCTTTGCATTCATACCGGAAACAAAATATAAGGGAAATCAGCAATATGAAATAAAAATCGACAGAAATGTTTCTGACTTAAAACTGAAGGAAGTAGAAAAATTTTATTTTAAGCCGGAAAACCATTACCTTAAAATATCCAATGTTAGAATCAATTCTACGGATATATCACTGTCGGACAGACTGGAAAAATATTTCACTGTGGGTTTAAGTGAAGAAAATTTTATTCAGAAAAATGAATTGGAAACAGAAAGTTTCTGCACAATTATTTTAAATTTCAGCAGCATTTTTGATTTTACAGATTATAAGAATATAGTGGACAAAATAAAACTGAAAATCAAATTTCCATTAACCGCCAGCAGTCCATATTTGAAGTCTGTTACCTGGCTTACACCATCAATAGTCTCATTGGAATACGGAAATCTTGTTCCAAGTACAAAGGAGAACCCAGTGTATTACCAACTGACAATTGCCGGGGGAGAAAATGGAATTAAAAACAGCCTGATGGAACCGCTGGAGGAGGATGTGTGCATTTACATAGAACTGATGTCGGAATAGCAGCTTTGTGCATTTGCACTTTAATTTATGCATCCTGCTCCCAATTTTTGATTCAGGATCTTGAAGTTACAGGTTTTGCATATGACCTTGAAAAGGTTACCTTAACATTTTCTTCAGCAATTGACGGGGAAAAAGTAAAGAAAGCTTTTTCATTTACGGAAAGCGGAAAAGTTTCAAATGGTATATTTTTCATAAATGATTCTTCCCTCTATTTCTACCCTGAAAATGGAATACAGAAAAATCATGACTATGAAGTGATCCTTAATACCCAGGCAGAAGATGTAAACGGAAATTCCTTAAAGGAAAAATTTTCTTATAGGTTTTCAACAAAAATCAACTCTGTTAGGCCCCAAATACTGGCCGTCACCCCAAGTGATGGAACAATTATGGAAGAGGATTTTAATGAAATCAAGATTGTCTTTTCAGAACCCGTATTAAAATCTTCTTTTAACAAGGCGTTTTACATAGACCCCTCTGTTGAACATACTGTTGTTTTTAACGAAAGTTCAGCAGAAACCACGGTTAAGTTTTTAGAACCGATTTCAAAAGGTAAAAGTTATACCGTAAGGATAAGTACTGAATTAAAAGATCTATTTAACAATTCCATGGCAGAAGAATTTGTCAGCCATTTCCAGGTTGGGAATGATGACGAGCCACCGGAATATGAAATATTTTATAGCGATGAAAATGAAGATGCTATGGAACTGAAGGAGTTTCCGTCTGAAAATCATTTCATACCAAAGGATGCCCTGATTACTTTAAAATTCAATGAAAAAATTAACCTTGATTATATTGGTTCCTACATTGAATTGACTCCTTCAGCAATAAAGTATTCCTATGAATCGGATAAGCAGCAGGGCAATTTGGTGAAAATAAAAATCTTCGGAAAATACAATGATAGTTGCACCTTGAAAATAAAAAAGGGAATAGAAGATTTGCAGGGGAATGAAACAAAGCATGACAGGAAATACTCGCTTTTATTAAACAGTGAAAAATCCCGTCCCGTTACCTTTTGCAAGGCCTTTCTCCAGACTGACAGTATGGGCAATTACCGGGAACTGAGTTTCAAAACCCAATACACCCATGTAAACCTTGACCCCATATATTTTGCTAATGACAGGACCTCCAAAGAGGCCTATATGTTCCTGGTTTATAATGTGTCGTCTAAAAGCAACGGCGTAGATTTTTTTAGTGCTGTTGACGCCCTTAGTTTCAGGACCACAAATACCTGCCTGTCAATAATCATAAAAAAAGCTGAGGTGGTTTCGGTTTCTGAGACTGGTTTTATATTGGATGAAAATGAAATCGATGGAGGAAAATTGAGTGTCTTGAAATATACATTGGACATAACGAATACCAATAGGGAAGGTCTTGTGGAAATGAATATAAGTGATGCCGTAAAGGATTCGCTTGGAAATGAAATCGAAGGACCTTATTGCCTTGCCTTTAATAAGTAGGAGGATCATTTGCTTCATTTTTCACTAAAGCATCCAATATCCTGCATAATGATTTATTCCGGCTTGCTTGTATTATCCCTTTTTATTTCCCGGAACATAAAGCTGGACTTTTATCCAAAAATGGAAGCAAGGAAGATTCTTATAGAAACAGAGTTTTACAATGCAGATGCTTCTACCGTAAGGGAAATGGTGACCATACCTTTGGAAAATGCCTGCCTGCTTTTGCAGAATCATAAAGCGATTTCTTCCATTTCAAAAGACGGAAAATCAACCATACAGGTGGAATGCCATTATGGAACGGATATGGAACTTGCATTCCTTAAGGCAAAGGAAACCGTGGATTCTGCCTACAACAGCCTGCCTTACGGTTGCAAAAAAAGTACTGTCAAAATTGCAGTAGATCCTGACAATTGTTTTGTTTTTTCATTTGAAAAAATCTCAGGTGTCGACCACAATGCTTTTCTTGAAAAGATACTGATTCCCGACTTGTTAAGGATAAAGGGAGTTTATGAAGTTGATTTTTATGGGAACGATGAAAAGGACATTCAAATCCAGCTGAATAAGGAAAAACTTGAACAGAGAAAACTTACTTTAAGGGAGGTTGCTGATGCCTGTAACCTTTCAAACTGTGATTTCCCCGTGGGAACAATTACAGAAGGGTCAGACCTTCACCAGGTAAAAGTTAATGGAAAAATCAACGATTACAGGGATTTTGAAAATATAATACTTAGCCACGACTTGAATGGTGGAACCCTTAGGATTAAAGACCTTGGAAATGTGGAATGCAAAAACAGGGATAGAAAAAACTTTGCGTCCTTCGATGGAAAAGATTGCGTCCTTGTAAAAATCAAGATAAATAATGAAGAAAATCCTCTTAAAACATCAAAAAAAATAAAGGAGCAGTTAAAGCTCTTGCAAAATATGAATGAAGGATTGTATTCATTTTCAATAATACAGGATTCAACCGAAGTTCTATTAAAAGAAATTAAAAAACTTGCAATTCAAGGTGCTGCCGGAATGACAATAACTTTCCTCTGCCTATTGTTTTTCTTTAGGTCAACGGTCCTTGCGTCAGCTATAACTCTAACAGTTCCCTTATGCATTGTGTTTTCAATTGCAATCCTTACGATAACCGGAAATTCCTTAAACATCATATCCTTGTCTGGGCTTACAATTGGAATCGGTTTGATTGTGGATTGCAGTTCCGTAGTTGCCGTTCAAATTGTAAATGCCAGTGACATAGAAAAAAGTGCAAGGACCATAAAGCTTTCAAACCTAGGTTCTACGGCAACAACAATAATTTCTTTTGTCCCCGTATTCTTTATAAATGGTCCCATAAAAGAAATGTTTTCCTGCCTGTCAGTCGCAATAATTTGCTGTATTGTTTTTTCTTACGCCGCGTCCACATCCATAACTGTTTCCCTTTATATCTTAATGAGAAAGCAGGGAAGGGATTTCAAAGTTTTGAATCTTACTGGAATAGAAGAGAGACTCAAAAAATCATTATTAAAGTTGAAGGAAAAGCCCTTGCTTGCCATCCTTATGGCGGCATCAGTTCTTTTACTTGGAATATTTGCCTTTTCTGATTTGACATTTGTTGTGAATGCGGCAAGGAAAACGGATTATGCAAGAATCATAATTCCTTTTCCTTCAAATGTTACTGCCGACTACATACAGAAAAAATCTATAGATATTTATGAGGAAATGAAAAGCATCCCAAATTTAAAAGGGGTTCTTATGACTGGTG
>JAUNCR010000097.1 GCA_030526505.1 Spirochaetales bacterium | reverse complement strand
ATGTGATGCGCATTAAAACTTCAGAATATATCAGGAATGAAGAAATTAATCTCCTTAAGAGTTTTGTATCAAAGGATGAAAAACTTCTTTCAGGGGTTGTCAGTCAGATTTCTGAAATTGAAAAGAATCTGGAAGAAATCATCAATAAACTTCAGATTGGGGAAAACAGAAGGAATATTGAAAATCAGATTTCATCTTCCACAAAGATACTGAATTCAAAGAAATCCGAACTTACAGGTCTTGAACAGGTTTTGGCAGAGGCTGAAAAAGCTGCGGAAAAAATCCCTGAACTGACAAAAGATAAAAATCTTCTTGAACCGACCCTTTCTCTTTATGAAGAGATTTCAAAAGCGGAAAATGAATTGAAAGATTTTATTGATGAAATCAATAAGGATGAAATTTCCAGGGATTCATTTGTAAAAACAAAGTCAGATAGGGAATCGGAAATCGAAACCTTAAAGGAAGAACTTGAATCCCTTAAAAATGCCGGGGAAAAAATCGGAACTTTTGAAGCAGCACTTGAAAAAAATATCGAAGAAAATAATGGATTGCTGGATATTGAAGCAAAACTTTTGAAACTTGCAAAGGATAAAAAATCTTTGTCCTTGGCTCAGGATGATGCAGGTAAAGCAAACGATGCATTCACAAAGGCAAACATTTCCTACACCGAAATGATAAACCTGTTCAATCTTGAGCAGGCAGGCATTCTTGCTGAAACCCTTAAAGAGGGAATGCCCTGTCCAGTTTGCGGTTCCCTGGAACATCCGCATCTTGCATTAAAATCCGATAAGGCGCCTACTCAGAAGGAAATTAAAGATGCAAAGGAAGAAGTTGATGCCCTTCGCGAAAAGGCTAATAGTCTTGCACTGGAGGCAGGCAATAAAAAGGGAATCGTAGAGACTTCAATAGAGACTGTTAACGGACTTCTTTCAAAGTATTTTGAAAATCTAACAGAAGATGATTCAGGGCTTTCTGATAAAATCCAGTCTAAAAAGAATCAGAATGAAAAAGCCTGTTTTGAAATCAGGAATGCCTTGAAGAAAGAAAAGGAAGGTAAAGCCCGTAGGGAATTACTTGAAAAAAAGATTCCGGATGCAGAAAAAATCATAAAGGAAATTTCTTCGAAAATTGCAGACCTTGAAATTAAGATTTCTGCAAGCAAGGCTAAACTTGAAGCCGATGCAAAGAACCTTGATGAAAAGAAATCGGGACTTAAATTCAGGGATTATAAATCTGCAAAGGCAGCCATGGATAAACTTGATGGGACTATTGCTGAACTCAATTCAAATGTTGAGGCTGCAAAGAATGCAAAATCAGAATGTGAAAATGTCCTGTCAAAGAAAAAGGGCGAGGTTGACGGCCTTATGACTCAGCTTAAGCAGACTCCAGAGGTTGATGTTGAAAAGTTGACCTCCGATAGAAACAATCTTAATGCTAGTAAGGAAAACCTCAACAGCCAGCGGGATTCAATGAATGAACGGAAGGGTATTAACCAGGAAAGCGTACGGAAAATCGAGGAGCTTTTACCGAAAATTTCCAAAGCAACCGGTAGGTTTGACATGATTAGCGCTCTCTATGAAGTTGCAACGGGATCAAACCGCAGCAAAGGCAAGCCTTCCCTTGAAACCTATGTTCAGATGCATTGCCTTGACCAGATTAATCGCCGTGCAAATCTCCGGTTGAAGACCATGACCGACAACAAGTATGAACTTCGCCGCCGCATTGAAGATGACGGTTCTGAACTTGGACTTGATTTGAATGTAAAGGATTTCTATACGGGAAGGGAAAGGAATGTACACACCCTGTCAGGTGGAGAACAGTTCCAGGCATCCCTTTCATTGGCTCTTGGTCTTGCCGATGAAATCCAGGCAAATTCAGGCGGAATTAAACTTGACGCCATGTTCATTGATGAAGGATTCGGTACCCTTGATGGGGACACCCTTAACAAGGCCATGAAAGCCCTTGAAGACCTTTCACAGGGAAACAAGCTTGTTGGAATCATTTCACATGTTGATGAACTTGAGGCAAGAGTTCCAAACAAGATTTATGTCAAGAAGGATGACTTTGGCGTAAGCCATACAAGAATGGTCAAAGATTAGAAACCTACTGTTTGTTCGGCTTTATCTTCTGCTCATAAATGTTCTTTGCAAGTTCAATGAGCTTGTCCCGTTCATTCATGGCAGGAGAGTCCGTTACGGTTTCAAAGAGTTCTGCAAGAATCTTTCCAAGGTGAGGTCCCTTTGGGATGCCTGCATTCATAAGGTCGTTGCCGTTTGCCTTCAGGTCCTTAAGGCTTAAAGCGGATTTTTCGCTTACGACCTTTGCAATGCGGTCCTTAAGTTCAAGCAGATTGTTCCAGGTTGGACTTCCTGGAACTGCAGCAACATTGTGCATTCCGTGGATGTCTGCAAGGCGTAGGTAAATCAGGTTGTCCAGGTTTTCAAGACCAACCCTGATGATGAATCTTCTTACGGCACTGTCCGACCAGGTCGGTTCATAAAAGAACATGTGGTTCCTTACAAGGTGAGTAACCTGCTTTATGTCGTCGTTTGAAAACTTCAGTGATGTCATGGAGGCAAGGCATTTCTTTTCGGAAATGGTTTCGTGTCCGTGGAAATGTATGTATTCGGTTCCTCCTACAGTTTCCGTGCTTCTTGATTCCGGTTTTCCAATGTCGTGATAGAATGCAGCCAGCCTTACTATCAGGTTGTCTTTTGGTGCTCCGTCGCAGGCATAGAAGTTGTGGTCTGCAACATCGAATTCATGGAAGCCTCTTTTGTCTCCCTGTATGCATCCCCTGCAAACCTTGAATTCAGGAATGAAAATGTCCATGAGTCCATTGTCTTCAAGAAGCCTAAGGCAAACGCTAGGTTTTTCGCACTTCATGATCTTGCAGAATTCGTCGTGGAACCTTTCTATTGAAATGGATTTTATCTTCTTCACCACATCAGGATTTGATATTGATTTTAAGGTTTCATCCTCTATCTGGAAACCGAGCTGTCCTGCAAAACGAATTGCCCTGATTGGCCTTAATCCGTCTTCCCCGAATCTTTCAAGTGGATTTCCTACGGTGCGTATTGTTTTTCTTTTTATGTCCCCAAGACCGTCGAAAGGATCCTTGATGGTTCCGTCCTTTAAGTCTGCGGCTATGGCATTCATTGTAAAGTCGCGGCGGCTTAAGTCTTCCTCAATGGTCCTGGCGTATTCAACCTTGTCAGGGTGCCTGCCGTCGCTGTAATCTGCTTCAGTCCTAAAAGTAGTCGTTTCCAGCTGCATGCCAAAAATATGGACGGTAACGGTTCCATGCTGGATTCCTGTAGGAATGACTTTGTGAAAAATGGACATTACCTGTTCCGGTGTGGCATCAGTAGCAAGATCATAATCGTGCACTGCTTTTCCCATGATCATGTCACGGACAGCTCCACCTACAAGATAAACGGAAAAGCCGTTCCTGTTGAAAATGTCTGCTACTTTTTTGAGGGGGTCTGGAATCTTTACACTTTTAGATGAAAACATGATATAGTTTTAACATAAAAATAAGGAAATTTCCATTATGACAGTTTTGATTTTTACCGGCGGTCAGGCTCCTGACACAGAAATTGCAGCTCCTTTTTTCAGGAATTACAAGGTTGATTACATCATTGCAGCGGATTCCGGCCTTGATACCTATGAAAAATATTTGGAGGCGGGCCTTGTTTCAAAAGCACCTGATTATCTTGTGGGGGATTTTGACAGCGTGTCGGATAGAAGGCTTCTTGAAAAATATAAATGCGAAAGGGATGTATATTCCCATGACAAGGATTTTACAGATTCCGAACTTGCTTTGATGAAGGCAAGAAAGGTTGCTGGTCTTGAAGGCAAGGTTGTTCTTTGCGGTGGAAACGGGGGAAGACCGGATCATTTCATGGCACTGTACGATTCTTTTTCCAGGGATTATCGTGCTGATGTATGGCTTTGCGGGGAACAGGTTGTATGGTTCTGTGGATTCGGAAGTTCTATGGAGATATCCCAAGTAAACTTCGAAGACAGAATTTCAGTTTCAAGAATTTCCTCTGAATATGAAAATACAAATCTTGCCTGCAACGGTTTTGAATGGAATCAGCTTTTTGAAAAAGGCATGCCAAGCCTTTCCAACAGAATATCAAGGGAATATTTTGAAAAGGGAAAACCCATCAGCCTTAAGGCGGAAAAGGGTAGCTTCCTGATTTATGTTCCCTTTACCGCAAAAGTCTCATTGATTTCCCTGAGTCAGCATAGATAGTGCTCTGACCAGAAAAAACATTACTGCGGAGCATAATGCAGTAAGCAAAAAAACGGAAAAATATATCCAAAGCCTCTTTTTTCGGGATATGAAAAAGAGTACGAAACTTTCAATCATTCCGGCAATTGTAAAAAGAAAAAGGGCAATGCTGTCCAGGGAACAGAGGAAAAGAATGAACAGCTGGGTTGAATCCTGAAAGTTCTGATGGTTTCCACTCAAATAAAAAAGAAACAGAACCACAAGAAAGGAACCGAAAAAAAGACTTGTTCTGCAGGTCAGCTTGAAGAGGAAGGATTTTTTTAAGGCTTCTCTGATGATGTTTTTGGCCATAGTCTTTATAAAAGTCCGTTTATGGTGTATTATATATGGTCGTTTTATTAATTTCAATTTTTGGACTGGGAAAAAATGAAAGCCAAAAAATTCTTCTTTAATTTAATAGTACTTGCAATTTTTTCTGCCGTTATTTTCTATATCGGCTGGATTACTTTTATGATTAAGCCTGGATATTGTGCCGTAATGACATCAAAGACATGCGGCGTATATGAAAAGCCTATTGTGGCAGGTGCTTTTACCTGGAGATGGGAAAGGCTTCTTCCTACAAATGTTACCCTTGAAACTTTTGACCTTACACCTTACAGGACAAGCCAGACTGTTGCCGGTGAACTTCCTTCCGCAAAGCTTTACAAGGATTATGCAGCATCCAGTGCAGATTTTTCCTACAACATCAAATTCAACATCGGCATGAGCATTTCTCCGGAACAGATTCTAAAGCTTTACAGGGAAAACAAGCTTAAGACAAATGAAGACCTTCAGGAATATTACGGTAACAGGGCAAAAGTTGCTGCCGGCCTCATTTCGGATTTCATCATCAAAAAGAATACTGGGACAGTAATTACTCCTTCCGCCTTGACGGAAAGTGAAGTTCTGGAAGCCGTAATGTCAAAGAAAGATGAATTCGAAGGTATTGCCTTTTCCATGGTTGAAGTTTCAGACTGCCGCATTCCTGATATTGAAGTTTATAACAAGGCAAAAAAATCCTACGAAGAATTCCTTGTCATGCTGAATGCTAAGCTTGAACAGTACGCAGATAAAAATGCTTCAAGCTATATGGAAATGGACAGGACTTTCAAGCAGTTTGAAAAAATCGGCGAACTCATGAAGGTTTATCCTCATCTTCAGGACATGTTCAAGTCCGGTGATGCAGCCGCAATCATTACAGCATTGAAAACAATTAAATAAATAGCAGGTAAAAAATGAAAAGACTATATGCTTTAAGAGGAGCTGTTTGCTCGGAAAACACAAAGGAAGATATCCTTAAAAATGTTGGTGACATGTGCCGCCAGTTATTTTCCCTCAACAATGTGAAGGCTGAAGACCTTGTTTCAATACAGTTCACAATGACAAGTGAACTTAATGTAATGAACCCATGCTATGCCTTAAGGCATTCTGATACAGGTGTTGATACTTCTAAAGTTGCTCTTTTCAGTAGTCCGGAACTTGAAATCGTTGGCATGCTTAAAAACTGCATTCGTGTAATGGTAACCCTTTACATGGAAGAAGGTTCTGAATTGAATATGGTTTATATGAACGGAGCAGAAGTTCTTAGGCCTGATTTTAAAAGAAAATAATTGGAATGCAAGAATGAACATCTGGCTTGTTTCCCGTGAATATGCAGGTATTGCAGAGGCGGGCGGTGTAAAGAATGTTGCCACCTCCCTTTGCGAAAGCCTTGTAAAACTTGGGCACTCTATTACGCTTTTCATTCCCTATTATGGCTGTACTGATCTGTCTCAGGTTGAAGATTGCGACAATTATTCCGAAGACCATTGTGCACAGATTCAGGTTGACGAACGCTTTGAAAAGGTGTTTTTCTTTACCGGCAGAATGAACGGGGTGAACATTGTTTTTGTAAAGCACCCCTTCTTTTCTGAAAAAAGAGCCGTATACACCTATACCCGTGAAGATGAACTTGAGGATCCAGAACACAAGCAGGGAAAGGGGCATTTCGATGTTAATTTCCTGAACACTGTGTTCCAGAAAGCTGTCATCAAATACGGTGAGGTTTTCTGCACTGATAATGTTCCCGATGTAATTCACTGTCAGGATGCCGCCACGGCAATGGTTCCCGCTTACGGACATTTTTCCGACACCTATAAAAATACAAGGTTCGTCGTTACGATTCACAATGCAGGTCCTGGGTATCACCATAACTTTGCAAGCGTTGACGGTGCTTCATATTATTCCGGATTGCCAAGGGAATATCTTGAAAAAGGCTTGTGCAATGGTTCCGTTGAACCTTTCATACTGTCCGGAATGGATGCCTGCGTAACAACCGTATCCCCTCAGTATGCTCGGGAAATTCTTGAAGACAAAACTGATACTGCAGGACTTGCAGAAGCCTTCAGGAACAGGAACATATCTATTGTTGGCATTACCAACGGCATAGATTTTTCCCGCTACGAAACTTTTGATGTGGAAAAATCCCAGCTTCCCTTTGCCTATAATCCATTGACTCTTGATCTTGAAGGAAAATACAGGGGAAGGAATCTTTTCCTTAAAAAGTATGCATCCAAAGGTAGTGGTGAAGTTCCTGATTGCCTTACCCAATACGGCTATATTGATGCTGACGGCAGGGAAGAGGATTTTGTCTATGTTGCCTATCACGGCAGGGTCGTGCACCAAAAGGGTATTGAAGTAATGTGCGACGCAGCTGAAAAAATCCTTTACAAGGGACTTAAAGTAAAGTTCATTTTTGCAGGTCAGGGGGATCCCGAACTGGAAGAAAAAATGGCGGCCATGTCTAAAAAGTTTGACGGAAGCATTGTATACCTCAAGGGATATGAAAAGGTTTCTGCAAGACTTTCTGTTGCTGCCGCAGATTTCTCGCTTCATCCTAGCTGGTTTGAACCTTGTGGACTTGAAGATTTCATTGCACAAACCTTCGGTACGATTCCAGTAGCCCATGCAACCGGCGGATTAAAGAAGATTGTGGGCGGTGAAACCGGATACCTTTATTCTCCAAATTCAGCTGATGAACTGAGCAGGGTTTTAGAAAAACTTATCCTTCAGGTTCAGGAAAAGGGAAGGAAGTCCCTTGAACCTATGATCAGGCATGCTTCGGAATACATCCACGAAAACTATTCCTGGGAAAAGGTTGCCGTAGAGTACGAAAAGCTTTATGAAAGCCTGAAATCAAAATAACAGCTTTCTTACATAAGCAAAAAAAAGACTGCCTTGTGGCAGTCTTTTTTTTGACGAGGTACTTTTCGTACCTCATTCATTATTTAGCGTTGCTGTCAGCATTTGACACTACAGAAAGGTCTGCGAGAGAAAGAAGTACGCTTGCGTTTCCTTCTGTTGTTACGATAAGACCGCTGCCTGTTACTGTAATTGCTGTTGCTGGATGTACTGCTATGTTGCTCTTCTGCTTGAGTGTGATTGACTTGTCGTAGTTAGCGATGTAGCACTTTCCGTTTTCTTCAATTACACAGTAGTAGTTGCTTCCGTTTGTAACAAGTACAGAATCCTTTGAAAGGGCTTCGTCGCTTTCCTTCTGGATTTCCATTGAGAAACCGTCGATGAGGCAAAGTTTAACAGCACCCTTGCCAGAGTTTTCTCCACAAACTGCCATGTAGAATGCAGCTGCATCAGAATTCTTTGCAGGCATTGCTGCATTTGTAACGATGTCAATAATAGGGTCGCGAACTTCAACAACTGTTCTTCCGCGGATAACCTTTACAGGTGATTCACGAACAACTTCTCCGGACTTTGCGTTGATCTTTACCAATGTGCTCAACTTTTCGTTTGAATCAAGAACCTTAAGTCCAAGAACTGTTCCGTCTTTTGCTGTCTGGAGTTCATTCTTAAGGAGTTCTGTCTGGTCCTTTGCAATTTCCTGGCGTTCGTTCTGAGCTTCATCCTGCTTCTTGTCAGCCTTCTTCTGAAGTTCTTCTGCTGCGGCAAGTGCTTCGTCTACCTTAGACTTCTGTTCTTCAGTCTTAGACTTTTCTTCCTTTGC